>DATKAB010000044.1 GCA_035498555.1 Candidatus Sulfotelmatobacter sp. | reverse complement strand
CCGAGATGAAACTTGTGCAGGAAGCGATGGAACACCGGTGCCAGCAGGACCCCCATGATGGTGAGGAACGCAACGCCGCTGAAGATCGCGTAGAAGGACGCGAACAGCTTGGCAGCGGCGCCTTCCAGATGATCCACCGGGCCCATGCCGGTCAAGATCATCGAGGCATTGAGCAGGCTGTCGATCCAGTGAAGGCCCGCGATCCAGTGATAGCCCGCCATGCCGAGCAACAGCGACGCGGCGATCATGAGCCCCGCGACCGCGGCGCTCCTTGCCACGCGATGAATGAACTTGGGCCAGGGCAGCAGGCGTTGCTGCCGGTGTTCGAATTGCATGGAGCCTCCCTGCTCGTCGCGGCCGGGATGGGCCGCCGCATGCCAAAATCTAGGGCACCAGCACGATCTTCCCGAAATTCTGCCGGGTCTCGAGCCGCTCGTGCGCTCGTCGCGCGTCGGCGAGCGGCAGCACCAGATCCACGACCGGCTTCAGGCGCCCGTCGCGCACGAACTTCAGCACCTCGACCAGCTCGGCGCGGCGGCCCATCCACGAGCCCATCAGCGTGAGGTGCTTGCCGAACAGCGCGTTGATCTCGAGGTTCACGCTGCTGCCGATGGTGGCGCCGCAGGTCACCAGCCGGCCGTTGCGCGCCAGCGAAGCCGCCGCCTGATCGAACACGTAGCCGCCGACGTGCTCGAACGCCACCTCGACGCCCTTCTTGCCGGTCAGCGCGCGCACCTGCTTCGAGAACTCGCGATCGGCGTGGCTCACGACTTCGTGGGCGCCGAGCGTGTGCGCGCGCGCGAGCTTCTCCGGCGTGCTCGCGGTCGCGATCACACGCGCGCCGATCAGCCGCGCGATCTGGATCGCGGCGCTTCCCACGCCGCTGCCCGCGCCGATCACCAGGCAATCCTCGCCCGGCCGGAGCTGCGCGCGGCCGACCAGCATGTGCCAGGCGGTGAGGAACACCAGGGGCACCGCCGCCGCCTGCTCCCACGAGAGGTTCTCGGGGAACGGCAGGCAATTGACGCCCGGCACCGCCACCAGCTCGGCGTAGCCGCCGTTGCGCCGCCGCCCAAGCACGTCGTAGTCGCGGCACAGGTTATCGTCGCCGGCAAGACACTGCGGGCACACTCCGCACGAGAGCGTGGGATCGACCAGCACGCGATCGCCCGCCCTCAGGTGGCGCACCGCGCTGCCGGCCTCGAGCACGACGCCCACCACATCGTTGCCGAGGATGTGCGGCATGTCGGGGTCGAGCCCGCGCAGCCCGGAGCGCACCCACAGATCGAGGTGATTGATGCCGCAGGCCTTGACCTGAACCAGCGCCTGATCGGCGGCGATTTCCGGCGCGGGCACCTCGCGCAGCTCGAGGACTTCGGGTCCGCCGAAGCGGTCGAAGACGATGGCGTTCATGATCTCACTCGTCGAACGACACGGTCGGCTCTTCGTAGAATCGTACCTGGCGCTTCTGGAGCTTCTCGCGCAGCCACGTCTCGAGCCAGCGATTCTTTTCACCGGTCGAGGAGCGCGGGTCGGCGAGCCGCTCGATCGGGACGTTCAAACGCAGCGCACGCCAGCGGATCAGGTGGCGCGTGATGCCGGCCGGAAGGCGCGCGCCGGTGGTCGCCAGCTCGACCACCTCGGCCGGCTCGAAGTGCGGGAAGACCACCAGGGCGTGGATTCCCGGATGGCGCTCGGCGGCGTCGGCGAACGAGTCGGCCGGAAGCCGGTAATACTGCTGGCGCTCGCGATAGGTGTTGACCACGCCGTTCAGGAGCTCGTTGCGCGCGCGGAGATCGGCGCCGCCGTGGAGCGTGTCGGCGCTGCCATCGGGATAGACCACGTAGGCAAGCGCCTCGCGGCGCGCCAGCATCGCCTGCGCGTGCATCTCGCTGTCCTCGCGCACCGAGAGGCCGGGGATCGCGCGCAACGTGCGCTCGAGCTCGGCCCGCGGCTGCTCGCCGAGCGCGTGATTCCAGGTCGAGAGCCGCACCTGAGGCTCGCGATAGTCCACCACCTGCACCACGAGATGCGGCAGGCCGGTTTCGCGCGCAGCGGTAGCGCGATTGGCGCCGTCCAGAACGATGAAGCGGCCGCTCTGCCCGGGAAACTCGGCGACGATCGGCGGATTGCGCAGCACCGCGTCGTCGCGAAGGCGTTCGATCAGCGGCGCGAGCCGGCGCGCGTCGAACTGCTCGTGCGGCACCAGTGCATCCACGGTGACGAAGCGCAGATCGGGCAGGCGGTGATCGGAGGCGGCGAGCTGAGTCATGGCCGCGCACTCTACACGGGCTCAGCGCCGGGTGCAGCGCACCTCGAACGAGCGGAGCAGCGCGTTGCGCGCGGCGAGGTCCGCGCCGTGGTTGAGGGCGTCGGCGATCGAATCGGCGCAGCCGGCCAGCGCCGGATCCCCGAATCGCCGCAGCGCCTCGGCGGCGCCGGCGTAGGCTCGGGCGAATCGGCGCACGTAGAAGCGCGAGAACGCGTGACCGCGGGCGGGGAGCCGCGGCAACGCTTCGGCAATCGGGGCGAGCCGGGCGGCGGCGGCGATGCTCTCGGCGGTCAGCTCGGAATCGGCGTCGGCGCGCGCCACGAAGATCAAGCCGCGCAGCTCCAGCGTCGCGCGCGAGGACTCGATCAGCGTGGAGCTCGTGCTCGCGACCGGCAGCCCGCGCGCGAAGCACGCGACCAGGAAATCGCTCCATTGATTGACGGGAACGCCGGGCTGAAGCACGCGCGGCTCGAGCCGAGGCACAACGTCGCGCCAGTACCACTCCGGCGCGATCTCGGGCCCGGAGATCGGGAAGCGGGTGCCCGACGGCGCCGGGATCCCGAGAAACGTCTCGACGTCGCCTTCGGTCACGTAGACCGCGCGATCGGGAAGCTCGGCGGCGATGCCGCGCGCGTGAAGAGCGAGGGTGGTGTCGTGCGAGACGTCCGCCTCGCGCCAGCCGGCGATCAGCCAGTAGGCGATGGTGAGTGCCACCGCGGTCGTGACGAGCCCGCTCGTCGACCGCGCCCGGAGCCGCGAGAGGAGCGCATCGCAGCCGAGGCCGGCCAGCAGGGCGCCCGAGATTACCGCCGGTCCCTCGAGCCGCGCCAGCACCGCCGCGGCATAGGTCTGTTCGGGAAGCCGGGCCGCGGCGAGCAACGCGAGCCCCGCCGCGAGCGTTCCGAACACCGGCAGCCGCGCCGCGCTCCAATCGGCGCGGCGCAGCAGCACGACGGCACCCGCGGCCAGAAACCCGGTCGCCACCAGCCACGAGCTCCATGCCCGATCGAACAGCACCGAGAGTCCCGACAGGTTGGACGCGCCGCTCGCGGCGGAAAGCGAGAAGGCACCATAATCGGCCCGCAGCGCGTGCCGCAGGACGTCGGCCGGAGTCCGCAGCGAGCCCCAGTCCGGCCAGATCGAGGAGGTGCGCAGCAGCGGCAGGCTGAGGTAGAGCGCCGCGGCCGGCGCGAGCAGGGCGGCCGCGAGAACCAGGGCGCGTGCGACGCGTCCCTCACGGCGCCGCGCGCTCGCCAGGGTCGCCCCGGCCAGCGCGGGCAGCGCGGCCACGGCGATCGGATGCGAGGCGGCGCACGCGGCACCGATCAGCCCCACGCCGAGCGCCGAGCGCCACTGGATTCGCTCGGGCGGCGACCGCGACACGCGCACCGCGATCCAGATCATTGCCGCGAGCGCCGCGTGCGCGGGCGCGAACACTTCGGGCTCGACCGACACCGCCCAGATCGCGGGATGGAGCGCGAACGCCGCGGCTCCGAGAACGCGCGCGAGCGGGCGCGCGCCGAGCAGGCCGAGCGTCTCGGCGATCAGCCCCGCGGCGCAGGCGTGCGCGAACAATCCAAGCAGCGCGATCGCCCAGGCCGGCTCGACGCCCGGAATCCGGACCACGGCGCGATCGAGCCAGGCTTGCAGCGGGAACCCGGGCGGATGCATCACGCCGCCCAACAGCGCGGTGTTGACGATCTCGGCGCCGTCGCCATTCTGGGGCGTGTGGGCGAGCGTGGGAGTCAGCGTCACCAGGATCGCGAGCGCGATCCACGTGGAGTGAAGCTGGGGCGTCGCGCGGCTTCCGAGACCTGCGTGCGGAAGCACTGAGGAGCGCTTTGGAGCCAGCAAGCTCAATCGCGCGCTGTCCCTGCTCTTCGCGTTGAGGCTCTTACAGCGACGGAGTTCAAGAAGAATCCCAGAAGAACGAGTCCAAGAATGGCCTCCGTTCCTGTCAGAACTCTTGCAGCCGTCGTCAGCGGGAGAATGTCCCCGTAGCCAACAGTAGTAATTGTAATCATGCTGAGGTAGACAAGCCGGAGCGCATTGTCCTTCCAGTCGATGGGGTATCCGAGCATCTGGCGAGTGTAGGCGTAGAGCGCCTTTCGCGTAGGCGGCGATAGAGAGATCAACGGTTCGGTAAGGGCTCCACTGGGAAGTGCCCTTCGCAGGATTGACCACTGCTCCCTGTTGCTGAGTGGCGGAGGCGGGGGCAGGCCAACCCTGACCAGCGTAAAGCTGCCGTCAAGAATCTTTGTCGGGAAGGGCGTCACTACGTCGATCGGCTCACTCAGCCGCGCGCGTGTCGTATCAGGAAGTCCTCTCAGGGAGAATTCCGGAAACAGTTCTCTCTTGTTCACTCGAAGTTCGCTGATGCACTGCAACACGAATTGCCCCACGCCATCGTTTTCGGAAGGCAAGTACCAGGACACCTCGAGCGGGATATCATCCAGTGTGTGAAACTCGACTCCTCGCTCCGCTGCTGGCGAGACCGTGATGTCCTTGATGACGATTTGAGAATCCACGACTCCCCAGGCCTTCGTGTCGGCGAGACCAAATGGGTCCTCTGGAAGCACAAATCCAATAGTAAGGTCGGACCTGAGCAGGCGCCCTAGCTCGGCGTATGCGCGAGACGCTGATGGCTCCCGAGCCGACGTGACAAAGTAAAAGCTTCCGACGGGCAGGGCCATGTACAAGGCGGGAAATACGACTAGCGCGGCAAAGAGGAACAACAACGCCCATGTGACGCTTGACACCCGCTCTAGCGTCTCCGAGACCTTGAACATCGCGACCTCGCCTCGCAGTGGGGCACCTCTCGCTCAGCGTGAGTAGCCAGAGGAAGGCATTCGCCTGTGCAAAGTGGTGGTGGAGGGAGGAGCCGGCCTAGCGCTTGGCCTCGGCGGCCGCCCCGCGCCCGCTCTCGTAGTACGACTTGCGCAGTCGTTCCATCAGCTCGCCGCGCCGATCGTAGAGGCGCTTGCGCGCGCGCGGCGCGTGCTTCGCCAGCGCGTAGGCCGTGAGCAGCGGCAGGCCGATCGTCGAGTCGGTGTAGCAGATCACCGTGCCGGGCAATTGCTCGGGATCGATCTTGCCCCAGCTCACGGCCTCGGCGGGCGTGGCGCCCGAGAGGCCGCCGGTGTCGGGGCGCGCGTCGGTCACCGCCAGGAAATAGTCGTGGCCTTTCTCGGCGATGCCCAGCACTTCCTGGATCTGCGGCTCGGTCTGGAGCAGAAAATTCTTGGGAGAGCCGCCGCCCAGGATCCACACCGCGCTCTTTCCACCGCGCGCCTTCGAGTCCCAGACGATCGCGGCGGTCTCGTTGACGTCGGCGTTTACGTCGATGAGGAGCTTCGAGCCCTCGAGCGCCTTGGCGGCGACGTTCATGCCGATCGAGGAGTCGCCCGGCGAGCTGGTGTAGATCGGCACGCCGAACTGGTAGGCGGCGCTCAGCAGCGAGCGGCCCTTCAAGCCGAGCTTCTCCTCGCGCGCCCGCACGTACTTGCCGCACAGATAGTGGAATTCGGCGCTGCTCATGGTGCGCTGGAATTCCGGGGCGGCGATGATCTCGCGGAAGAAGGCGTCGGTGTCGAGCAGCACGCTGTAGTCGAAGAATATGTCGTAAATCCGCACCACTTCCTTGGCGCGCAGCTCGACGTCGTCGGCCTGGAAGGTGCCCTGATGCATGTCGAGACCTAGACCGAAATGAGTGTCGTGATAGAGATTGGCGCCGGTCGAAACGATCCAGTCCACAAAGCCGGCTTCGAGCAGCGGAATGAGCGCGCTCATGCCGAGCCCGGCGGGCGTCAGGGCGCCGGTGATCGAGAGCGCGACCGTGACGTCGTCGGCCAGCATGCGTTCGGTGAGCAGCCGCGCCCCCTCGCGCAGTCGCGCGCCGTTGTAGGCGAGGAACGCATGGTCGATGAGCTCGGCGGCGGTTTCGCGTCCGGTGATCGCGGGCGGGCTGATGCGCGGCCCGCGGATGTGGGGATTCTTGCGTGGCGACATGCGGCGGAGAATAGCGCGGGCGCGCCGCCCGCGCGAACCGCTCAGCGCGCCAGCAGCAGGCGCGCGACCGCCCGGCCACCGGCCGCCGTGGCACGCGCGAAGTAGACGCCGCTCGGCGCGGGGGCGGCGCCTTGGTCGCGCCCGTCCCACCGGAACGCGCTCGACCCGGCCGGCAGTTCGCCGTCGAACAGCGTCTTCACGCGCCGTCCGGTTGCGTCGTAGATCGCGACGAGAACCGGCGTGGCCCGGCGAAGCGAGAGTTGGAAGGTCGCTCCCGATCGGGCGGGATTGGCTCCCGTGATTGCCAGCGCGAGGGGCTCGGCCAGCGGGGCCGCGGGCGGCGCCACGCCGGTCACGATCGTGGGGCAACCGAGCCGGAGGCTGTCGGTCGGGCAGGTGGAATTCGGCGGCAGCAGCTGCTCGAACTGAATGATTCCCGCGCCCGACGGCCAGGTGGAAAACCCGGCCAGCATTTCACTCGGTCCGGCTTGAACGTGCTCGATCGCGTGGAGCAGGTTGAGCGTGCTGGGATAGTTGTGCTCGCCGCAGGTCACCGCCTTTAGCGAATCGGGGAAGCTCCAGCCCGCCGAGTCTGAGGGGCTGCCATGGCTCAGCACGAAGGTGATCTGGTCGTTCGAGGCGTAGTGGTTCGACATGTAGAGCAGCCACCACGCGCCGTCGCGCTGGAATACCTGCGGCGACTCGTCCCGGTCGGCACTCATGAACCCGGCCGAAGTGCGTGTGATAGGAACCACGTTGCGCCACTGACGCAGATCGCCGCCCACGGTGGTCGCGACGCCGATCACGAACTTGGTCAGCATGGAATCGATCGTGACGTAGTACATCAACCACTCGCCGGGATGATCCGGGTCGGGGACGACCTCGGGATCGCGGAACTGCCAGCCGACACCGCCATTCCCGATCGCGGTCGAATCCTGATACGTCCAGGGGACCTTCTTGTTGAACAGCACCGGCTGCAAGTCCTGCTTCCACGTGTAGAGATCGGTGGAGGTGGCGAGGCCGATGCGCTGGATCTGAGTGGTGACGAGCTGCGGCTGCGTGGCCACGGTGTCGTACTCGACGCCAGCGTAGAACATGTACCAGGTGCCGTTCTGCCGCACGATGCTCGGCGCCCACACGTGCAGGTTGTCCCAGAGGTGCCCGGACCGCGCCGCGATTGCCGCGCGATCCACCACCGTCCAGGCCCCCAAGGCGCGATCACTCGAGATCGCGTGACCAATCGCCCGCGTGTTGGAATTGTCGTCGTAGTTCGGGGTCATGTACTGGCGTGTGTAGAACAGGTGCCAGGTAGTGCCGTCGCGGACCAGCGCGAAATCCTTGGGCTGCATGCCGGTGGTGTCGAGTGTCCCCGAGAAAGTGGCGTTGCAGATCTGAGGCTCGATCTGCCGTGGCTGATCGGCCGCGGCGCGGCCGATTGCGGCGGGGCAGGCGAAGAACAGGGCAGCCGCGGTCAGCGTGGGGGATGCGCGGAGCAAGCGAGGAGTCTCCCTGAGAGGTCGGGTGCGGCCCGCGATTGTTTCGCGCCCGGCGGGCGCAGTCAACTCGAGTTCGAGGGCCTTTGCCGCGACCACAATCAGCTCGAGGTCGAGCGAGCTCTTGGCTTTGCTCTCATGAAGGGAAGGCGAGAGGTCGCCGCCCGCGCCGGACTCGGCTCCGCGCAACAGATCCGATGCTCATGACGTGGCGGCCGCCCGGCTAGGGAACCGGCGTTCGTAGTGATAGCTTACCGCTCCTCTCCATTCGGAGGTGCGCCGTGCCGACAACGCCCGAGAAGCAGCTGGCCGGATTCATCGCAAAATTCACGCCCGAAGTCGGGGCGCTGATCCGCTCCACGCGGAAGAAGATGCGGGAACGCTTGCCGCGCGCGACCGAGCTGGTCTACGACAACTACAACTTCTTCGTGATCGGTTTCGGCCCGAACGAGCGCCCATCCGACGCGATCTTCTCGATTGCCGCCCACGCGCGCGGCGTAAACCTGTGCTTTCTGCAGGGGGCGGGGCTGCCGGATCCCAAGGGTCTGCTGCGCGGCAGCGGGCGGGTGGTGCGCAATATCCGACTCGAATCGGCGACAACGCTCGACAGGCCCGAGGTGCGCGCGCTGATCCAGGTGGCGCTCGACCGCGCGAAGACGCCGATGAACGCGAAGGGCGCTCACCGGCTGATTATCCGCTCGGTGTCGGAGAAGCAGCGGCCGCGACGCGCGGCGGCGAGCCCGGCGAAGAAGCGAAAGGCCACGAGCCGGGTGTAGTTTCGAACTCGAAAGAGTACCCCGCGACTCATTTCAAGAATCGCCGGAGGTTGCATGCGCAGGATGCCGTGGATCGCCGCGCTGGTTTGGTTCGCTGTCACGTCTGCAGCCTCGAAAACGCCCGCCTTCAAGCTCGAGTCGCCCGTCATCAAGCCGGGCGGGACGATCGACGCGCAGCAAGTTTTTCACGGAATGGGCTGCGACGGGCAAAACGTCTCGCCCGAACTGAAATGGAGTGGTGCGCCGGCCGGAACCAAGAGCTTCGCAATCACCGTCTACGATCCCGATGCGCCGACCGGTTCGGGCTGGTGGCACTGGGTGGTGTACGACATTCCCGCCTCGAGCACGGCGCTCGACTCCGGCGCCGGCACCAGTGACGGAGCGAAGCTGCCGGCGGGGGCGAAGCAGGGTCGCACCGACTTCGGCTCGCCGGGATTCGGCGGCCC
>DATKAB010000043.1 GCA_035498555.1 Candidatus Sulfotelmatobacter sp. | reverse complement strand
CATCGGCGCGAGCCACCAGGTGGTGGTCGCTTCCTCGCCGTCGAGCAAGCCTGCTTCGGCCAGCACGAAAGTGCCGACGCAGGCGGCGGCCATCGATGCGCCGTTACCCGCCCAGGCGCGCAGCATCGCCAATGCATCGCGTACATCGGCGCGCGTCAGCGCATGCTCCAGCGGCGCGGGCATCTTGCAGCCGATGGCCGGCACCACCACCCAATCCGGCGTCTTCTCGCGTTCCGCCGCCGCTGCGGGCACACCCAGGCCTTGCGCGGTGCGGATCCGGCGCCTCATGCCGGCGACCGTCACGTCGAAGCGCGGCGATTCCAATCCGCTCATCGCGGCCAACTCATTGGCAATGGCAAACGCATCGAGCACCGCGGCCAGCCCGGTATCGAATACCCCGTGGAGGGCGAGTAGCTTGATCTACATGGCAATAATGATACTAAAGATGTCGATTTTGCCAATAGCTTGACGGCGCCGCGAAACCTATAGTTCGGCCCTCGCCTGCCGCGCAATTCCGCATCCGGGGGCGAATTCAACCAGGAGAAACACGATGATTAAGCTCGCATTGTTCGCTCGCCTCGAGGCCAAGCCCGGCAAGGAAGCCGCCGTCGCCGATTTCCTCGAAACCGGCCTCGCGCTGGCGCGCCAGGAAGCCACCACGCCGATCTGGTTCGCCTTGCGCCTGTCGCCCACGACCTTCGGCGTATTCGACGCTTTCCATGACGAGGCCGGCCGCCAGGCGCATCTCTCCGGCCCGATCGCGCAAGCCTTGATGGCAAAGGCCCCGGAATTGTTTGCCAGCCCGCCATCGATCGAACCGATCGAGGTGCTCGGCTTGAAAAATACGGCTGGCTCGATGTAAGGCGACCGGCCCGGCGCTTGGCCTGCGGCACACGTAGGTCAAGCACCGCCTGCCCGCCCTCGATTGCAAATGAGAGCGCATACGCGATTTCCAAATGGCGGTTATTTGGCGTGCTCCTGATGCCGGCGGCCTGGGTGTGGCCGGAGACGGTGGACCCGCGAGCGTTGACCCCTGTAACGGATTCCCGGGCGCGGGGTGGACCGGTCGGCGGCCCGTTTGTTCCCAAGCGACCGGGCCGGTAGCGGCGCGGCGACGTGTGAGCAACGGGCAGCGCGCCAGGTGCGAGCGCTATCCTTGGACTCGCATCGTCCATGGAGTGCTCGGCCTCGACCGAATCGCGGACCGGCGGTCCTAAGTTCAGCCCTCAAGCCGGGCTCCCGATAGATACATACCGATAACAATCCGTGCGGATCGCGAAATTCCGCCGATACGCGCGGCCTCTAGCATCTCTTCCAGCTGCACGGCGCTCCGAACGTAAGCGCGTTCGCCAACTTCGCGGCGCATCCCGGGGCAACTGATTCGATTCATTACGGAGAACTCACCATGATCGCCGACCGCAGCGAGCAATTCGAAGGTCGCGCGACAACGCGCCCGCGCCCTTCCGCGCAGCGGTACACCCCGCGCTGCGGGCACGGCGTCGAGGCGCCGGCAAGCATCCAACGTCCCGCGCGGGACCGCGTCGCCGAGGCGTTTCGAGCCCTCGCGAACGGCGTCGAGCCAGGGGCGGCACGGGCACAAGCCGCGACGTTCTATCGCTCGAGTGGACAGGTCTGGGCGCGCTCGCTCGACGGGAAGGGCGAGCCCGTCTCTAGGGCGCACGTCGCCGCCGCGTTCGGGGCGATGGCGCACGGGGTCGACCCGAACGCTCGCGCGGCGACGCTTCACTTTTGCCGCGCAAGCAGGCGCGACTGGACGCGCGGATTGGGCGAAACGGCGTGATCTCTCGCAAGGGCAGACGCACCATGCGCCATTGCGCCGTCGCCAGGTCCTTCGGTTCGGGCGGCGCCAACGTGAACGCCACCCCGGGGTTGAGACTTCGCGTTCGCATGGACGCGCTCCGGATCGCGCGATACCGGGATTCGCGCGCCTACATTGTCCGCGCCGAGCATTTCGTCGCCGACCGCTTGCGGCCCCCAATCGCCGGCGCGTTTGTTCCGGGCGAGATCGAGCCGGAGTGGCCCCGTGGCTAGTCTCGCGCCGCCGAGGATGGGCATGGTCGCACTGGGGGCGCTGATCGCGGCCTACGCGCTCGGGCCCATGGCGACGCAGATCCTTACCCCCGCGGTACCGTTCGTGCACCGGGATTTCGGGATTCCCATGGCGGCCGCGCAGACGCTGATCAGTCTCGCGTTCGCGACGATCGCGTTGATGACTCTCGTCTACGGACCACTCTCGGACCGCTTCGGCCGCAGGCCCGTGATCCTGGTCGGCACCGGGCTCTTCTGCGTGGGAAGCCTCGTCGCTGCCGCTGCCCCCACCCCGGAGCTCCTGATCCTCGGCCGTATCGTGCAGGCGGCGGGCAGCTCAGCGGGGCTCGTGCTCGCACGCACCATCGTCCACGACGTCTACGGCCGGGACCGCAGCGGCCAGGTGCTGGCGCGAGTGACCGTGGTGATGATCTTCGTGCCGATGCTGTCCCCTGCAGTCGGCGGGGTGCTGCTCGACCGCGTGGGCTGGCGTGCGGTATTCGGGTTGTGCGCGCTGATCGGGGTGCTCGCGCTGTCGTTGCTTGCATTGCGCCTGCCCGAAACGCACGGCAAGCGCCGGGCTGACCTCGGCATTCGCAACGCGGTGCAGGACTTCAACGCCCTGCTCCGGGACCGCCGCTACCTCGCGCCGGCACTGTTCTTCTCGTTCGTGATGGCGACGTTCTTCGCCACACAGGCGGCGATCCCGTACCTCATCGTCGAGGTGCGGGGCGGCTCGGCGACCGAGTACGGCGTGTGGTTCGCGGTGCTCTGCGTCTTCTACGTCGCCGGCAACTACCTGACTGGCCGCTGGGGTGACCGATTCACACGCCCGCAGCTCATGCTGATATCGGGGATTGGCTGCCTTGCGTCGGCGATCGCGGGTTGGATCGCGGCGAGCACGCTCGAGTGGAGCACTCCGGTGGTTTTCGTACCGGCAATCGCGCTGTCCTTCTTCGGCGCGATCGCCATTGCCCCTGTCCAGGCAGACGCCGTGGCCGCCCAGCCCGAGCGCTCGGGCGCCGCCTCGGGACTGATGAGCGGGATGCAGATGGCGATCGGCGCCTGCGTGGTGCAGCTCGTCGGGTTCAGCCACGATGGCTCGCCGCACCCGATGTTCGCCATCCTCGTCGCGTGCGTCGTCCTGGCGCTCGTCGCGTTCGCCCTGGGGTACGCCCAACCGCGGCCAGC
>DATKAB010000042.1 GCA_035498555.1 Candidatus Sulfotelmatobacter sp. | reverse complement strand
ACGACAACGCGCCGAGGCGCTGGACGTCCGGGGCCGTGCACACCGCAACTCCCGCCGTGGCCCACAGCAAGTGTCCCACGCCGTCGATGCGTTGCGCGAAGATTCCGGTCGAACTCGCCCCGGGTCGAAAATCGTTCCACGCGAGGACCGCGCCACTCGCGCCATCGCTGCACATGCGCGGACTAATCTGATTGTTCGGCGCGGCGCACACCACGTTTCCGTCCGCGTCCCAGCCGGGTGCAAGCTTGCCGTTCGCAAGCACGCGCTGCGCGTACACGTCCTGGCCCGCCGTCCCCGTGGCGCCGCGCGACTCGCTCCAGCCCAGAATCACCCCGCCCGCGCCGTCCGAAACCATCGCTCCCAGTTGGCGATTGCCGGCTGCCGTGGTCATCGCGACACCGGTCGCCGGCCAGCCCGGTGCCGGATCCCCACCCGCGGTGAGCCGCAGCGCGAAGATCTGCGATTGCCCCGACCGGCCACTCGACCACGCGAGGATCGCGCCGCCCGCGCCATCGGAGACCAGGGCCGGGCCGATCAGGTCGTCCGCGCTCGGGACGATGGTGCGGCCGAAGTCACCCCAGTGAAGTCCGCCCTGCGCGTCGACCCGCTGTGCTCGGATCTCGCAATCGATGCCCTCGATCGGTGTCACCGGGCCCCACACCGCGATCACGCCGCCCTGACCGTCGGAAACCAGATGGGACTGGAAATCCACGCCGACCGCCGAAGCGATGCGGAGACCGCCGGCCGGCCAGCCCGGCGCAAAGCCGCCGATGGCATCGAGGCAATGGAGCATCTCGACGGTTTTGCCGGCGTTCTGCCGCACGGTCCAGGCGACGTAGAGATGTTTCTGGTCGTCGTAGAGCAGAGTCTCGCCCGTCAGCAGATTGAGGAGCGGGTCGAACACCGGGAGCCCGGCGCGCGGCCAACCCGGAACGACGTTGCCGAGCGCGTCCACTCGAATCACCGACACTTGCCAGTAGTAGCCCGCGCCCTGTTCCCATTCGAAGAACGCGCCGCCCGCCCGATCCGGGATCAAGTCGCGAAAGATCTGAACGCCGGGTCCCGGGACGAGCGGCGCTCCGTCGAGCGTCCAGCCGGCGCGGGACGCCGAGGGAACGGCGAGACCGACCAGCATGGCGAGCACGATCGCGCGAAGCGTCACCGCGGTGTCCTTTCCCGAATGCGCGAGCGTCTGGTCGCTCGAGGCGAGCCGCTGATCAAACGATAGGAACGATGCCAGGCCGGCGCAAATCAATTCGGCGGCGAGTTCGCTTCCGGCAACCCGCAGGACAATCGCGCCGCGACTCACTAATATCCGCCCCCCATGCCCGATCCCAAACCGGTTCGCGTCCGCTTCGCTCCCAGTCCCACCGGCTGGCTGCACGTGGGGGGCGCGCGCACCGCCTACTTCAACTGGCTGTTCGCTCGCCAGCGCCGCGGCCGCTTCCTGATCCGCATCGAGGACACCGATGTCGCGCGCAACGATCCTGCCGCCGAGCGCGGCGTGCTCGACGACTTGAAGTGGCTCGGGCTCGAGTGGGACGAGGGTCCCGATGTGGGCGGATCGCACGGTCCCTATCGACAGAGCGAGCGGCTCCCGCGCTACCGCGAGGAGGCCGAGCTGCTGGTGTCGCGCGGGCTCGCCTATCCGTGTTTTTGCACCGAGGCCGAGCTGGAGTCGCGCCGGAAGGCGGCGCTCGCCGCGGGACGCCCGCCGCACTACGACGGCCAGTGCCGCCGGATGTCGGGCGCCGAGCGCGACGCGGCCCGGGGCGAGGGCCGCGCCGAGAGCATTCGATACGCGGTCGAGCCGCGCGATTGGGTGCTGCACGACGCGGTGCGCGGCGAGGTCCGATTCCCGGCCGGCATGGTCGGCGACTTCGTGCTGCTCCGCTCGAACGGGCTTCCGACCTACAACTTCGCCTGCGTGATCGACGACTCCGCGATGGAGATCTCTCACGTGATCCGCGCCGAGGAGCATCTGCCCAACACCGCGCGGCAGCTCATGCTCTACGCAGCGCTCGATCGCGATCCGCCGGCGTTCGCGCACCTCGCGCTGATCCTGAATCGCGATCGAACCAAGATGAGCAAGCGCGACGGCGAGGCCGCGGTGGCGGTGGGCGACTGGCGGCGTGCCGGCTACGTTCCGGAGGCGATGCTCAGCTACCTGGCGCTGCTCGGCTTTCACACGCCCGACGAGCGCGAGATCCTGTCGCGCGAGGAGCTCTTGAAGGAGTTCACGCTCGATCGAGTGGGGAAGAGCGGCGCGATCTTCGACCCCGACAAGCTGCGCTGGATGAATGCCCACTACCTGCACCACGCCGGCGGCGCGCAGTTGCGCGCCTGGGCGGCGGACTTCCTGCCGGCGTCGGTGAGGACGCTGCCCGACCGCCAGCAGGAGCGTCTGCTCGAACTGGTGCGCGGCAACGTCGCGACGCTCGCCGAGCTGTCGCAGGAGCTCGAGCCCTACCTCGCCGAGCAGGTGACGCTCGAGCCCGACGCCGCGGCGGCGATCGCGACCGAGCCCGCGCGGCGGCTGCTCACCGCGCTGGCCGGCGATCTGGGCGGGCTTGCTGACTGGAGCGGGGAAGTGTTCAAATCCGCGCTTCAATCGGCCGGTGCGCGCCTCGGACTCAGGGGTCGCGATCTGTTCCAGCCAGCGCGAGCGGCACTCACCGGGCGCACTCATGGGCCCGAGCTGCCGCACGTCGCCGAAGCGCTGGGCCGCGATCGCTGCGTGTCTCGACTGCGCGCGGCGGCCGCCGGCTCGGTGATCCACGGCTGAGGGCGGCCCTCGAGCCGGCCGCCGAAGCCGCGGAACGTCTGCACCACGCCTCGAAGAGGAATCCGGAATGAAGGTGGCGCTGCTGATGGGAGGGCGGTCGTCCGAGCGCGAGATCTCGCTGCGCACCGGGCGCGGGATCGCGCAGGCGTTGCGCAACCTCGGGCATCAGGTGACCTCGGTCGACGCCGCCAACGGCCGGCTGCTTCCCGCCGGCGAAGAGGAACGGGCTGCCCTGCCCGCCGAGCAGGTGCGCGCGCTTCCCGCGACGACCGCCGCGATGATGACCAGCTCGCAGGCGGTCGCCGAGGCGGAAGTGGTGCTGATCGCGCTTCACGGCGGCGAGGGCGAGGACGGCACGATCCAGGCGCTGCTCGAGCTCAGTGGACGCCCCTATACGGGTTCGGGCGTGATGGCCAGCGCCCTGGCGATGAACAAGGCGATGTCGAAGCGCATCTTCGAGCACGAGGGCATCCCCACGCCGGAATGGCAGCTGATTCGCGCCGGGGAACCGATGCCGACGCTCGACGTCTCGAAGCTTGGCGGCTACCCGCTGGTGGTGAAGCCGAACGCCGAGGGCTCGACCGTGGGTCTCACGGTGGTGACGGGCGAGGAAGAACTGCCGGCCGCGATCCAGGAAGCCGGGCGCCACGGATTCGAGATCCTGATCGAGCGCTTCATTCCCGGCCGCGAGCTGACGGTCGCGCTGCTCGGCGACGAGGCGCTGCCGATCGTCGAGATTCGCCCGAGGCACGGCCACTACGACTACGAAGCCAAGTACACCTCGGGCATGAGCGAATACTTCTGCCCCGCGGATCTTCCCGCGCCGCTCGCGCAGAAGATCAGCGAGCTGGGCGTGCGCGCTTCGCGCGCGCTCGACTGCCGCGGCGTGACGCGCGTGGATTTCAGGTTGTCCCCCCAGAACGAGCCGTACTGTCTCGAAGTCAACACCATCCCCGGCATGACGCCGACCAGTCTGGTGCCGATGGCCGCCAGGGCGCGGGGAATCTCGTACGACCAGGTCGTGCAGCGCATGATCGACCTGGCGCTCGACGAACACCGTCGCCGGCGCGGAGTCCGCACCGCGGAGTCCGGCGAAGCCAGCCGAACCTGACGCAACGGAGAACCCATGGACTCAACCCTGAGTTTCCTGAAGGAGCTGGTCGAAGCCCACGGCGCCCCCGGATTCGAGAACCAGGTGGCGACCGTCATGGAGCGCCACCTGAAGGGCATCGGTGCGATGAGCCGCGATCGCCTGGGGAGCTTCATCTGCGAGAAGAAGGGTTCGGCGGCGGGCCCGCGCGTGATGCTGGCCGGACATCTCGACGAAGTGGGCTTCATGGTCAAGTCCGTGACCAAGGAGGGCTTCGTCAAGTTCCTGCCGCTGGGCGGCTGGTGGGGCCACGTGGTGCTGGGCCAGCGCCTGATCATCAAGACGCGCTCCGGCGATGTGCTCGGCGTGGTCGGCTCCAAGCCGCCGCACGAGCTGATGGACGAGGATCGCAAGAAGGTGCTCGAGGTGCGCCAGATGTACATCGACGTCGGCGCGACCTCGGACTGGGACGTGAAGAAGAAGCTCGACATCCGACCGGGCGATCCGATCATTCCCGATTCGGCGTTCACGGTGATGGCTCATCGCAATCTGCTGCTCGCCAAGGCCTGGGACAATCGCATCGGCTGCGCGCTGGCCGCCGAGACCGCGCGAAGGCTCAAGGGCGTGGCTCATCCCAACACTGTCTACGCCGTGGCCACCGTGCAGGAGGAAGTCGGCCTGCGCGGCGCGCAGACCTCGGCGTTCAAGTTGAATCCCGACGTGGGCATCGCTTTGGATGTGGGAATCGCCCACGACACTCCGGGGACCGAGGGCGACGAGAAGCTCGGCGGCGGCCCGCTCGTAGTCGTGTTCGACTCGAGCTGCATTCCCAATCGGGGCCTGCTCGATCTGGTCATGGACACCGCCAGGAAGCTCAAGCTCCCGCTCCAGTTCGAGTCGGTAGAGCGTGGCGGCACCGATGCCGGGCGCATTCACGTCAACGCCGAGGGCGTGCCCAGCATTTCGATGGGCGTGCCGGCGCGCTACATCCACAGCCACGTCAGCATCATCGATCAGCGTGACTTCGAAGCGACGGTCAAGCTGCTGGTGGCGCTGGTGAAGCGGCTCGACAAGAAAACCGTGGCCGGGCTGGTCTAGCGCGTCGTTCGATGACCCCGATGTTCGCCGCCGTGATCCTGGAGACGCGCAACGGCTGGCGCGCGCTCTTGCCCGAGACCGACAAGCTGGCGCAGATGGCATACCGCATCGGCCTCACGCTGGCGGTCGCGTTCGTGGTGCAGCGCCTGCTGTTCCTGGCGGCGGCGCGGATCGAGCGGGTCGTGCTCCGCGCCGGCGGCGACAGCGAGGCCGCACGCCAGCGGGCGCGCACGCTCAATCTGGTGATCCGGAACGTCGTCACCACCCTGGTGATCGCCGGCGCCTTCATCCGGGTCCTCGCGGTGCTGGGCTGGAACATCCAGCCGCTGCTCGCCGGCGCCGGCATCTTCGGCGTGGCGCTTGGGTTCGGAGCGCAGACGCTGGTGCGCGACATCATCGCCGGCGTGTTCATCCTGACCGAGAACATGTTCTCGGTGGGCGACCTGATCGAAATCGACGGCAAGCCGGCGACGGTCGAGAGCATCACGCTGCGCATCACCACGCTGCGAGACTTCAACGGCTATGTCCATTTCGTTCCCAACGGCGAGATGAAGACCGTGACCAATCGCAGCCGCGGCTGGCAGCGGCTGGCCGTGGACGTTCCGGTGGCGACCGGCGCCGACTTCGACGCGGCGATCGGGGTCTGCCGCCAGGTGGCGAAGGAGATGAACGAGGATCCGGCGTGGCGTGCGCGGCTCATGGATCCGATCGAAGTGTGGGGCATCGAGTCGCTCACACCGACCGATGCGACGCTTCGTCTGGTCCTGCGCGCTCACCCGGGTCCGGACGCGCCGGAAGTCTCGCGCGAGCTGCGGCGCCGTGTGCACTCCGCGCTGGCGCGCGCCGGCCATCGTTTCAGCGCCGGCCGCGAACTGGTCCTGTCGCCCGGCGCCCAGCCCGCTCGCACCTGACCGAGGAACCCCGTGACGCTCCGCATCTACGACACCCTGACCCGCGACAAACGCGAATTCGTTCCCGTCACACCTGGCCAGGTGCGCATGTACGTGTGCGGCATGACGGTTCAGAACAAGCCGCACGTCGGGCACGTGCGCGCCTCCCTCTCGGGCGAGGTGATGCGGCGCTATCTCGAGCACCTCGGCTACGAGGTGAGCTACGTCTACAACTTCACCGATGTCGACGACAAGATCATCGCCCGAGCCAACAGCGAGGGAGTGCCCTGGGAGTCGGTGAGCGAGCGCAACATCGAGGCCTATCTCCGCTTCGCCGACTTGCACAACATCGAGCGGGCCACCGTCTATCCGCGCGCCACCCAGCACATCCCCGAGATGCACGCGATGATCGCCGGCCTGATCGCGAAGGGCCACGCCTATGCGGCGGGCGGCGACGTGTACTTCGACGTGCGCTCGAAGAGCGACTACGGAAAGCTGTCGGGGCGGCGCGTGGACGAGCTGCGCGAGGGGTATCGCATCGAGCCGGGCGAGGCCAAACGCGATCCGCTCGACTTCGCGCTGTGGAAGGGATCGAAGCCCGGCGAGCCGGCGTGGGATTCGCCGTGGGGGCCGGGTCGGCCCGGCTGGCACATCGAGTGCTCGGCCATGGCCATGCGATACCTCGGCGAGACCTTCGACATCCACGGCGGGGGCCAGGATCTGATCTTCCCGCACCACGAAAACGAGATCGCCCAGAGCGAGGCCTTCACCGGCAAGCCGCCGGCGAATTTCTGGAGCGAGAACGGCATGGTCAATCTGGGCGGCGAGAAGATGTCGAAGAGCACCGGCAATCTGTTCTTCATCGAGGACATCGCCGAGCAGGTGGACCCCGAGGTGGTGCGCTATTACCTGCTCTCGACTCACTACCGGAGCCCGATCGAGTTCACTCTCGAGCGATTGAAGGAGGCGGGCGTCGCCTACGCGCGGCTTCGCTCGCCGCTCGAGCGCGCCGGAGCGTGGACGGGTGAGCTCTCGCCGCCGCCGAAGGGGGTGGGCGCGATCGCCGCCGCGGCCGGGGTCGGAGGATGGCTCGGGGAGGCGGTGGCTTTGGCCGATCGCGAGTTCCACGAGTCGATGGACGACGACTTCAACACCGCCAGGGCCATCGGGCACCTCTTCGACCTCTCTCGAGCGGTCAATCGGGCCCTCGATGAGGGTGTGGGGGCGGAGGCCCGAGGTGCCGCTCGCGCTCTGTTGCAGCTCGGCGCGGTGCTGGGGATGTTCTGGCGGGCCCCGGCCACCGAGGAGTGGCCCGCCGAGGTGCTGGCGCTCGTCCGGGCCCGGGAAGCCGCCCGCAAGTCGCGCAACTGGGGCGAGTCGGACCGCCTCCGGGATCAGCTGAAGTCCCAGGGCGTGCTGGTCGAGGACACCGCCTCGGGGCCCAAACTGCGGCGCGCTTGACAGATTCTTGTATCGCCGGACGGCGGCTCGGAGAATCTCACCCCAGCTGTAGCCCGAGCGGGGTCGGGCGGGGACGAGAATTTTGTTGATAGGTCCCTGTCAATGGGAATAGCCTAAAGGGGAGTTCAGGCCCAGCCCAATCCCTCAGACGCTTTGGGGTTCACCCCGTATCCATCCCTGCGCGTCACGGGCATCGGACTTGAGCGCACGCATGGCCAGAAGCTTGGCCAGAGTTACGTACCGGGGACAGGAAGGATGAGAATGCCTCGATTCAAAGCGAATCGCTGGTGGACCTTCATCCTGGCATTGAGCGTTCTGTCCGCACTGGCGATCTCGCATCCAGGCGGGTCGGTTGCCGACGTTTCGCGGGGAGATTCACGGAGCCCCGGCGGCGGCGACGGCACGGCTGGAGGCGGGGGTCTTCCCACGCCCGGAATCGGTGATCCTGACCAACCGTCAGGCGGCACCTTGAAGAAGGGATCGGGCCAGTTTGGCGGCCTTCAGTATTCGAGGAACGCGACGCTCTCGATGCGGTCTGTGGGTGACAGCCGCGACCTGGGCAATGTCTGGATGTGGCGTCTGACCGTGATGGCGCGGGCCCTGCGAATCAGTCTGATTCGCTACTAGCCCTCGTCGTCGATTTGCATCGTTGATCCGGAGTTTCGGCGTGCCGAGCTACGACCCCGATCGCATTTCTCAGCTCGAGGAGCGACTCGCCGTTCGCGCACCGGGAGTGCGCGAAACGGCGCTCGCCGACCTCGAGCTGCTCGCGGATCTCTACCTGCAGGCCGACAGTTACGTGCCGGCCCTCGAGACCATCCAGCGGCTGTTGTCGAGCCCTGAAGCGCGCACGCTGTCCCTCGATCGTCGCGCGGCCATCGAGAGCAAGGCCATTGACTGCCGGCTGGCGAGCGGGGACGTCCAGGCCGCACTCGCACACAGCCGCGAGCTGCTGAACTCCCAGTCCGCAATCGAGTCTCCCGCCCTGATCGGGCGGATTCACCGCCAGTGCGCCGAGGCCCTGTTCCGCATCGGCCGCCTCGACGAGGCACGTGTCTCGGCCGAACGTGCGCTCGAGCTGGCGGATCGCTCGGGAGACTCGCTGCTGGCCGCGCAGACTTTGACTCAGCTCGGGAAGGTCGCCTATCGCCTGGGCGATCTGGACCGGGCTCGTGATTACTACGAGCAGGCGCTGGCGTTGTTCCGCCGGCTGGGCGACGAGCTGCGGAGCGCCCAGATTCGGGCCAACCTCGGCCTGATCCACAAGAACCGGTGCGAGTGGGAGGCCGCCATCACGCACCTGTCCGGGGCGCTCGAGGTCTACCGTACGCTCGGGCAGTTCTCGAACACCGGCCCCGCGCTGCTCAATCTCGGCATCGTGCACCAGAAGAGCGGCGACTGGGGGGCGGCCGAGGAATGCTACCGCGGCGCCGAGCGCGTGTTCCTGCAGACCAACGACCAATGGTCGCTGGCGCAGGTGACGATCGGGCTCGGAAACGTGGCGCGGCTCTCGCGGCGTTTCGTGGAAGCCGAGACCCGCCTGCTGAGCGCGCTCGAACGCAGCCGCTCGGCCGGGGTGCGGCGCGAGGAAACGCTGGCGCTGGAGTTCCTCGGCGAGCTGGAGTTCGATCGCGGGCGCCCGGAAATGGCGCTCGAGCGCTACCGCGAGGCGCTGTCGCTGGCCGAGCGCATCGCGCCCGAAGGCGATCTGGTGGTCGAGCTGGAGCGCCGCCGCGCCGAGTCGCTGTGCGCGCTGCAGCGCCTCGACGACGCGCGACTCGCTTGCGAGCGCGCGACGCGCCTTGCCGAGCGGATCGACGACCGGCTCGAGCGGGCGATCGCCGAGCGCGTGGCGGGCGAGATCGCGTTCGCGCGCGGCGCGCGCGAGGAAGCGCTTCAATACTGGAATCAGGCGGCCGTGCTGCTCGCGGCCTGCCGCGAACGACTCGAAATCGGGCGCGTCGAGATGGCGCTCGCTCGAGCCCATCGCGATCCGCGCGAGTCGCGGCGGCACCTCTACCGGGCGGTGGCGGCGTTCGCGGAGTTGCCCACTCACTACTGGCTGGAGCTGGCCGAGAGCGAGCTGCATCGGCTGATCGGCGAGGCCGCTCCTCCGCCCGCTCGTCCCGCGACGGTGCTGGGACGTCGCCCTCGTGCACCAGGCTTGGTGGCGTGCTCGACCGGGATGCGCGCCGTGGAGCAGTTGGCCCGGCGTGCGGCCGCCACCGAGCTCTCGGTGCTGGTGCTGGGCGAGACCGGAACCGGCAAGGAACTGATCGCGCGCACCATCCACAGCCAGTCGGCGCGGGCCTCGGGTCCGTTCCTGGCGGTGAACTGCGGCGCGCTGCGCGCCGACCTGGCGCTCTCGCAGCTGTTCGGCCACCGGAAGGGCGCTTTCACCGGCGCGCACGCGGAGGGCGTCGGCCTGGTCGAGGCGGCTCACGGCGGCACGCTGTTCCTGGACGAGGTCGGCGAGCTTCCGGCCGACGTGCAGGTGACGCTGCTCCGCTTCCTCGAGAGCGGCGAGTACCTGCGACTCGGCGAAACTCAGGTCCGCCGCGCCGACGTGCGCCTGATCGCCGCCACCAATCGCGAGCTGCGCAGCGAGGACGGCGAGCGGTTGTTCCGGCGCGATCTCCTCTTCCGCCTGAACGAGATCGAGATCCGGCTGCCGTCGCTTCGTGAGCGGCGCGAGGACGTGGTGCCGCTGGCCCGGCACTTTCTCGCGTTCTACGGCGGGCTCGAGGGCCCGCAGCTCGCGACCGACGCCGAGGCCGCGCTGCTGACCTACGGCTGGCCCGGAAACGTGCGCGAGCTCGAAAACGTGATGAAGCGTCTCGCCGCGCTCCACACCGGTGTTCGATTGGTGGACGCTTCCGCCCTGCTGCCGTTCCTCGCCACCGCCGCAGCGATCAGCCTGCCTCTGCCCGCCGATCGCTCCGAGATCGATCGCCGCGCGATCCTGCAGGCCTGGGAGCGCTCGCGCGGCAACAAGAGCCGCGTCGCGCAGATGCTCGGCGTGAGCCGCAAGACGCTCTACGCGCGCCTCCGCAGGCTGAACGTCCAGCTCCAGTAAGCCTTCGCCGCGGTCTTTCGACCGCGCGATCACGCGGTGGTCGTTTGATTCTTGGGCGACTCGCCTTCCCACCCCCGCGCGAGTGTTTCCCTCTCGTGAAATCGCGTCACCCTGTTACCCGCCGGGTAACACCCGAGCCACGGCGTTGAGGCTCATGAGCTTTCCGGATTCCTTGAAGCCCTGAAGTGTTACCCCACCGGGTATCAACCGGGGCATGGTCGGCTCGAGACCGCGCCGGGGTCCGAATAACCTCCGTTCGTGCAATGGCTTGAAATTGTTGGCATTCCAGCAATGTTTCGTCGCGGTTTCGACGAAGTCATGCAATTGGCACGAGCCCTGCTGTTCCCCAGCGCGGATACGGGGATGCAGTCGAGCAGGAGGTCAGCATCCTTGAGACCAGGGGCAGAGTCTTCTGGGGGAAGAGGGCTCAGGGTCGGGGCGGCCGCGACGCAGAACGGCACCTCCATCGGCGTCGCAAGTCGCCCGATCGCCCCACTCCGATGTGGAACTGGAAGTATTCGGGGGCCGCGTGCTCCCGGGGGCTCGTACCAGTTCTGCCGCTGAGTCGGCTCGCAAGAGAGGGGTGAGAGTAACTCGAGTAGGCCGAGATTCAGCTGAGCTGTGAGAGTGGTTCACCGTTCGTAACAAAAAAACCAAATACGCCCGGTCAACGAAGCCGGGAGAGCAGTGGGGTTCATCCCGGTCACTCCCTGTTCTCTCGGGAAGAGGCAGCCAGAAAGTCGAAGTTCCGACTTCTCTCGGCTGCCTTTTCGATTCTGGTGAACGCGATGACCTATCGAGCCTTGACACTCCTTCGAGCCACTCCTAGATTCCGCGGGCTCGGAGTCCAGGCCGGACTCGTCCTACTCTGCTGGCGTAGCTCAATTGGTAGAGCATCTCATTTGTAATGAGGTGGTTGGGGGTTCGAGTCCCTTCGCCAGCTCTGATCGTCTCCGCTCCCTCGAGTGAGCGGACCCTCAACGAACGAGAAGTCTGGAGGGGTGCCCGAGCGGCCAAAGGGAGCAGACTGTAAATCTGCCGGCGTACGCCTTCGAAGGTTCGAATCCTTCCCCCTCCACCAGTCGTTTCGTCGTAAGCTCAGCGCCTCGAGCGGGAATAGCTCAGTGGTAGAGCGTCAGCCTTCCAAGCTGAGGGTCGCGGGTTCGAATCCCGTTTCCCGCTCCATCCTTCATCCGGCCGGCGCCTTCCAGAGGCTTCTGCCCCGCCAAATGGCAGATCGTCGCAAAATCTCCCCGCCGGGTAGCTCCCCGCCCCCCCGTCCTGGACTCCAAAGCGGGGATCAGATCGGGGTTGTCGAGGATCTCCCAACCCCCAAAATTTAGTTGACATACGCGGATCGTGGGCGGTAGATTGCCGTGCTCGTTCGATTCCCCAGGCGTGTTTCCCACCGGAAGGACGCTTCGGGGAAGTGCGTCTTTTCGACGCCCGGGACGTCGAGCCACCTCGACTTCCGTCCAGTGCAGCGCGCCATCCTTGCTCGCGCATCTCGGTGCTGCTGTTCTCGGACGTTTCGGGCGTCGCAAGCCCACGTAGCTCAGTCGGTAGAGCATCTCCATGGTAAGGAGAAGGTCATCGGTTCGATTCCGATCGTGGGCTCCACGCTTGCGGAATCGGGTTCGAGACGCGCCCGATCACGAGAGCGGTACATGACATCTCGCGAAGCAGGCGGAGTTCCACCGGGGACCGCCACCCGATCCGTGAGTCGATCCGCACCGTCGTTCTGCAGTTCCTAGACCCCGAATTCAGGAGTCGCACATGGCGAAGGCGAAATACGAGCGTACGAAGCCGCATGTGAACGTGGGGACGATCGGACACGTGGACCACGGGAAGACGACGCTGACGGCGGCGATGACGATGGTGCTGGCGAAGAAGTACGGTGGGGAGGTGAAGGCATACGACCAGATCGACAACGCGCCGGAGGAGAAGGCGCGGGGGATCACGATCAATACGGCGCACGTGGAGTACGAGACGGAGAAGAGGCACTACGCGCACGTGGACTGTCCGGGGCACGCCGACTACATCAAGAACATGATCACGGGTGCGGCGCAGATGGACGGGGCGATTCTGGTGGTGAGTGCGGCGGACGGGCCGATGCCGCAGACGCGGGAGCACATTTTGCTGGCGCGGCAGGTGGGGGTGCCCTACATCGTGGTGTACCTCAACAAGGCGGACATGGTGGACGACAAGGAGCTGCTGGAGCTGGTGGAGCTCGAGGTGCGGGAGCTGTTGTCGAAGTACCAGTTTCCTGGGGACAAGACGCCGATCGTGATTGGGTCGGCGAAGATGGCGTTGGACGGGGACACGAGCGAGATGGGGGCGGGGTCGATCATGAAGCTGGCGGAGGCGCTCGACAGCTACATACCGCAGCCGCAGCGGCTGATCGACGGGCCGTTCCTGATGCCGGTGGAAGACGTTTTCTCGATTTCGGGT
>DATKAB010000041.1 GCA_035498555.1 Candidatus Sulfotelmatobacter sp. | reverse complement strand
CACGGCACCACCACGCACGAGGGCGTGTTCGAGCGATTCCTCACCGCCGATGGCAACGCCGCCGCTTTCGCCGAGAGCGTGCGGGCGGGCGTCGACGTACCCGCGTTTGCCGAGGATTCCGGCGGGCCCGGCCTCGCGTTGCCCGGCGACTCGACGGTGGTGTGGATCGATCTCCGGCCGGGTCACTACGCGGTGTCGTGCTGGTACGCCGGCCACCTGGAACACGGACAGATTCGAGATTTCGACGTGGTGCCGGCGACCCATGGCGCCGAGCCCCCGAGCGCCGATCTCGTGGTCAAGATGTTCGACTATTCGTACACGTTCGAGGGCGACTGGTCGGCCGGATCGCACTGGGTGCGCGTCGAGAACCAGGGCACCGAGACGCACGAGTTCGATCCCTACCGGCTCGAGCCGGGCCGCAAGCCGCAGGACTTCTTCCACTGGATCGAGAACCACCGGCCGGGGCCCGCGCCCGCCGTGCCGCTCGGCGGAAGCGGCACGTTTCAACCTCGGGGCCGGATCTGGCTGCCGCTCAAGCTCACGCCCGGCCGCTACTTCGCGTTCTGCCAGATGCCGGCCAAGGTCGGCGGCAAGCCCCACTATCAGATGGGCATGGTGCGCGAGTTCGAGGTGCGGTAGCAGCCGGGGAACCGACTCCCCGTTCCGACCGCGAACATCCTCACCGCGAGCCAGAACCCGCGCGGGACGCGTTGCGCCCCGGCCGCTACCCGGGGCTCGCTACTGCAACGGCGTCGACACTCCGGTCACGAGGTCGATCGTGTACAGGCGGGCTCCGTTCGAGGTCGGCGCGTTGTACACCGCCTGATCCGGCAGCGGCAGCCAGGTCCCACTGTTGAAGCACGGCGCCAGGTTGCGCTGCGTGACGCTCGCGGTGTCGGCGAGGACGAGCTGCCGGTTTTGGGTCGTTGAACCCTGAGCCCACAGCAGCGAGTCGCCGCTGGCCGAGGTCGTCGGGAATCGCGTGTCGACTCCCGAGGATGTCAGCCGGCGGCGCGGCGCCCCGCTCGGAGTCAGGAAGTAGAGGCCGGAGGCGGTCGGGCTGGTGCCCACCACCACCAGCTGGTCGGTGGGGCCGACCCAGGCCGGAAACTGATAGACCATCGAGTCCGGCGTGATGTTGGTGATGGTTCCGTTTCGCCGGTCGAGTACGAACACCGCGCTCCCGATCGGGCCGGTGGCGTCGAATGCGATCTTCGCACCGTCCGACGACACGCTGCAGTTGTACGACTCGTGGATCGCGAGGTTGGCCCGCCGAAGTGTAGCGAGATCGAGCGTCATGATCCGTCCGCCGGAACAGACCACCAGCGTGTCGCTGCCCGGAATCCAGTCGTAGCTGTTGACGCTGCCCGCGAGCACCAGGCGATCGGTGCGGGCCGAGGTGTCGAGCACGTGGATTCCAAAGCGCAGATCGGCGCTGCCCGCCGGCGGCGAGAGGAAGTACGCGATCAGCGGGCGGTCCGGGGCGGGCTTCGGGTAGAGGGAGTCGTACGACGCATTCGGTGCGGTGGACGAACTCCCGCACCCCGGCAACATCAGAGCGGGCGCAAATAGAATCGCGGCCCGGGCGAACCAGGCCGTTCGCAAATGCCGCGATCGATCCATGTGTTGCCCTCGAGCGGCCGGCGAACCTCGTGACGTCCGGCCGGCAGCGTACCCGAGATCAGATCGGCGCGCTTCCGCCCCGACAGATCATTGACCGCCGATCAACACCCTCGGGAACCGGGGCCTGACGGCCTGTCATCTCCTCCTGCCAATCCCGGCGCGGACCCACCTCCGACAGTCACCGAACCCTGGCCGACCTCAAGCCGCGCGCGCACTTGCGGCGCCAGCGCCACCGGGCGCCGCGGGGCACACAACGTGCTGCTGGTTCACGAGGTATTGGAAGGAGGATCAGCATGCGTCGGGTCTGGCGCCTGGTCGCCCTGGTGGCGATCGCAGCGGCTGCCGCGTGGATGCTTTCGCGTGTGGCGTTCCGGCCCCGGCCGATCGCGGTCGAGGTGGCCGAGATCGCGCGCGGCCCGGTCGAGGACGTGGTTGCGAACAGCGAAGCCGGCACGGTCAAGACGCGCGCCCAGGCGCGCCTCGGCGCCGAGCGCGCGGGGCGCGTCGTCGACATCCCCTTCCGCGAGGGTTCGCAGGTCCGGCGCGGCGACATCGTGCTGCGCCTCGACGACAGTTCGGCCCGAACCCAGCTGGTCGCGGCACGCCGCGACTCGCAGGCGCTCGACGCGCTGCAGGGTGCGGCACGATCCGCCGAGCGACTGGCGCGGCAGAACTTCGATCGCACCACCGAGCTGCGCGACAAGGCCATGGTGTCGCAGGCCGACATGGACGAGGCGCGTTCCAAGCTCGAGGCCGCCGAGGCCGAACGCCAGGCCGCCGAGGCGCGCGTCCAGAGCGCGGAGTCGGCGGTGCGACTGGCGCGCGACGAGCTCGATCATCTGGTGGTGCGCGCGCCATTCGACGGCGTGGTGACGCGCCGTTGGGTCGAAGTGGGTGAATCGATCATGATCGGCCAGGCGGTGCTCGAGGTGATGGACACGCTGCGCGTGTATGCGAGCGCGCCGATCGACGAGCGCGATGCCGCGCGACTGCGCGCCGGGCTGCCGGCCCGCGTCACGCTCGACACCTATCCCGACGCGGTCTGGAACGCCACCGTGACGCGCGTCGCGCCGATGGTCGAGGAGAGCCGCGAGCAGGATCGGACCATCGAGGTCGAGGCGAATCTCAGGATCGCGCCGGGTGGGCCGGTGCCGCGCCCCGGCATGACCGCCGACGTCGAGGTGATCCTCTCGCGGCGCGACAGCGTGCTGCGCGTTCCGACCGCTGCGGTGATCGAAGGCCGCCGCGTGCTGGTGGCGGTCCGCGGCCGCGCGGTGGCGAAGCCGTTCGATGCGGGCTTGCGGAACTGGCAGTGGACCGAGGTGCGATCGGGGCTCGAACCCGGCGATCTGGTGGTCACCAGCCTCGATCGCGCCGGGGTGAAGGCGGGAGCGCCGGTGTCGTACACGCCGCCCCGGTCGTCGGGCGAGACTCAGACTTCGGCCGCCATTCCGGCGCGACCATGAGCGCGACGCTGCCGGGACCCGCGCCTCGCGAGTCGCGCGCCGCGCCGGTGGCCGCGGATCTCATCCGGCTCGACGACGTCTCGCGTGTCTATCAGGTCGGCACCACCCAGGTGCGGGCGCTCGACCATGTCTCGCTGCGCATCCGCGCTGGCGAGTTCGTCGCGCTGATGGGCCCTTCGGGCTCTGGGAAATCCACGCTGCTCAACATCCTCGGCTGCCTCGACGTGCCGACCTCGGGAACCTACGCGCTCGACGGCGAGTCGGTGCAGGGCCTGTCGGAGGATCGGCTCGCCGACATCCGGCAGCGGAAGATCGGATTCGTCTTCCAGAGCTACCACCTGGTGCCGCGCATGACGGCGGGCCGCAACGTCGAGCTCCCGCTGATCCTCGCCGGCGTGGATGCGGCGCGGCGCCGCGACCAGGTGAGCGCGGCGCTCGCGGCGATGGGGCTCGAGGGCCGGCGCGATCATCGCCCCGATCAGCTCTCGGGCGGCGAGCGCCAGCGCGTCGCGATCGCGCGCGCGATGGTGCTGGAGCCGAGAATCCTGCTCGCCGACGAGCCCACCGGCAATCTCGACACCCGCACCGGCAACGAGATTCTCGAGGTGCTCGATCGCCTGCATCGGCAGGGGCTCACGCTGGTGCTGGTGACCCACGATCCGCGGATCGGCGCGCGCGCCGAGCGGCTGCTCGGCATGACCGACGGGCGGCTGACGTCCGAGACGCGGCCCTCCGCACCGCGCCCGGAGGAGGTGTCGTCATGAAGCTGACGGACCTCGGCGGGCTCACGGTGGAGTCGCTGACCCTTCACCGCATGCGCACGTTGCTCACGCTGCTGGCGGTGGCGATCGGCGCGACCGCGGTGTTGCTGCTCACCGCGCTCGGCGACGCGGCCAAGGGCTACGTCGTCGGCCGCTTCGCGGCGATGGGCGCCAACCTGGTGCTGATCACGCCCGGCCACACCGAGACCAGCGGGATGGCCGCGATGGGAACCGGAAGCGACCGCGATCTGACCATCGAGGACGCCGAGGCGATTCGCATGCGCGTCCCGCTCACGCGGATGTGCATACCGATCTCGATCGGATCGGCGCCGGTCTACTACGAAGACCGCCACCGCGACGTGTACGTGCTCGGCACCACCGCCGAATATGCGGTGATGCGCGACCTGAAGATGGCCCGTGGCGAGTTCCTGCCCCGCGTGGATCCGCGCGCGGGTGGCGCGGAAGTGGTGATCGGCCAGACCGTGGCGCACGAGCTGTTCGGGGATTCGGATCCGGTCGGGCGGGTGGTGCGGGTTTCGACCGCGCGCTTTCGCGTGATCGGCGTGATGGCCCCGAAGGGGCAATCGCTGGGCTTCAACTACGACGACCTGGTCATCGTTCCGGTGGCGCGCGGCCTGCGCCTGTTCAACCAGTCGAGCCTCGCGCGCGTCCTCGTGCAGGCGGTGAGCTCCGCCGATCTCGCCGTGGCCGCCGCCGGGGCGAAGGCGGTGCTGATCGATCGGCACCGGCAGGAAGATTTCACCCTGATCACGCAGGACGCGATGCTCCGGAGCTTCCGCGCGGTGATCGACGCGCTGACCGCGGCGCTCGCCGGCATCGCCGCGATCTCGCTGGCGGTCGCCGGCATCGGGATCATGAACGTGATGCTGGTCTCGGTCTCGGAGCGCGTGGCCGAGGTCGGACTCCTCAAGGCGCTCGGCGCTCGGCGCGCCCAGATCCTGCGCCTCTTCCTGGCCGAGGCCGTGGTGCTCTCGGCGACCGGCGCCGCGATCGGAATCGCGATTGGCGTCGCCGCGATCGAGGTGGCGGCGAGGCTCTGGCCGCAGTTCCCGCTGGCACCCAGCGCCGGCTGGATCGCGACCATTTCGGCGCTGGCGCTGGTCGCCGGCGCGCTCTTCGGCCTGCTGCCGGCGCGGAACGCTTCACGGCTCGAGGTGGTCGAGGCGCTCCGAGGCAAGCGATGAGCCTGCGCGATCTCTTGTCGCTCGCCCTCGAGGCGCTGCGCGCCCACCGGCTTCGCTACGGACTGTCGGCGCTGGCGGTGGCGGTGGGCGTCGCGGCGGTGGTGCTGATGGCTTCGCTGGGCGAGGGCACGCGCCGGTTCATCAGCGGGCAGATGAGCGCGTTCGGCACCTGCATCGTCGGCGTTCATCCCGGCAAGGTCTCGACCGCGGGCATTCCCGGCGCGATGGGCGGCAGCGCGCGCAGCCTCACGCTCGACGACGCGCGGGCGCTGGCGAGGCTGCCCGGGGTGCGCGGCGCGACGCCGTTCGTGGACGGCACCTCGCTGGTCGAGTACGGGACGCTGGGGCGGCACGTCATGATCCTGGGGGTCGGCGGCAGGGCGCTCGAAGTCTGGTCGATGAAGGTCGCGGCCGGGCAGTTCCTTCCCGACGTCGATTGGAAACGCGGGGAGACGGTGGCGGTGCTCGGCCCCACGCTCAAGCGCGAGCTGTTCGGCAATTCCAATCCGCTCGGCGCGACGGTGCGCATCGGACGCGCGCGATTCCGGGTGATCGGCGTGGCGGAATCGAAGGGCACGGTGTTCGGCTTCGACTTCGACGACCTCGCCTACATCCCGGTGGCCAACGCATTGCGGCTCTACGACAAGAGCGAGCTGGCCGAAGTGGATCTGCTGGCGGCCAGCACCGACGAGAGCGAGCAGGTCGCCGAGCGGGCGCGATTGCTGATGATCGACCGGCACTCGGGCGAAGAGGACGTGACCATCGTCACGCAGCGTGACGCCATGAAGACGGTAGACGCGATCATGAACGTGGTGACGGGAACCGTCACCGCGATCGCAGCGATCAGCCTGCTGGTCGGCGCGATCGGCATCTTCACGATTCTGTGGATCGTGGTGCAGGAGCGGGTGCAGGAGATCGGACTGGTCAAGGCGCTCGGCGCCCGGCGCACGCAGGTATTCGCCTGGTACCTGTTCGAGGCCGCGCTCACGGCGTCGGCGGGCGGGGCGATCGGGCTGCTGGTCGGGGCGGGCGGCGCCGCAATCCTGGGGCGCGTGGTGCCGGCGCTCAACAGCTATACCCCGGCGTGGGTGGTGATGGCGGCGCTTTCCACCGCGCTCGGCGTTGGGCTCATTGCCGGCGTGGTGCCGGCGTGGCGCGCGGTTTCGCTCGACCCGGTCGAAGCGCTGCGCGCGGAATAGCCCGCAGGGGCTGCGCCTTACTTCAGCACCACGACTTCACGCGTCAACGACGTGCCGCCGGCACGCAGCCGTGCGAAGTACGCGCCCGGCGCCACGGGCCGTCCGCGCTCGTCGTTCAGATCCCAGCCGATCCGATGCTCTCCCGCCGCCCACGTGCCGCCGGCCAGCCGGCGAACGACGCGGCCGGCGAGATCGCAGATCTGCAACTCGGCGGGCGCCGCGGCGGGAAGCTGGAACGCGAGCGTGACCGCGCCTCGCGCCGGATTGGGGCTCGGCGCGGCCAGCGCGAGCGCCGGCGGCAGCCCGGAGCGCGGCTCGAAGCCGGGTGCGGTCCAGGCGCTGGCCGGCGATTCGTTCCCGTGGCGATCCACGCTGGTCACGGCGTAGGCCGCGGGCGAAGCGACCACGTCGACGAAGGAAGTGCCGCCGACCTCGGCGATGCGCTCGCCTGCGGCGGGCGAGGCGGGTCCGGAAGTGGAACGATAGATCCGGTAGCCGGCGAGATCCGGATCGGGCGCCGCCGTCCAGTGGAGCGTGGCGAGGCCGCGGTCGTAGGTGCCCGAGATCACCACCGAGGCCGGCGGGAGATTGTCCACCGAGCGCGCCGAATCCGGCGAGGAGAACCACACGCTGCCACCGCCGACCGCGATCGCGCGCACCCGCACCACCGTGAACGGCGAGCCCGGAGCGGTGGAATCGGAGAGCGTGTGGACCAGCAGGCTGTAGCTCGGGAGCGGGCCCGCAAACACGCTGTCCACCGGGGTCCAGCTCGTGCCGCTCCAGCGATCCACGTCGTAGCGATCGATGATCGGCGTGTACATCTGATCGATGTCGCTCGCGCGCCACGCGAGCTTGAGACGCCCGCCCTGATCGTTGGCCACGTCGAGCAAGGCCTCGATGTCGGGCGCGGGATTGCCGCGGTAGCCGAACGGATCGATGCGCTGGACCACGCCGCGCCACGACGAAGCCGCGCGATGGTCGTTCCAGCCGACCAGCGCCCCGCCCGCGCCGTCGGTGGTCATGGTCTGGCTGCTGGCGGCACCGGGCGCGGTGCTGATCGCGAGATCGGCCGCGAACACACGATTGCCCGAGGCATCGAGGTGCTGGCCGATCAGCTCGGTGTCGATGCCGGCGCGCGAATCGGTCCAGCCGAGCAGCGCGCCTCCCGTGCCGTCGGGAACGATCCCGGAGCGATCCTGGGTGGATACCGCCACGCTCGCCGGAACGCCGTAGGTCGACCACTGAGGAAGCCCGCTCGAGTTCAGGTGCTGGGCGTAGATCTGCATCGTGCCACTGCGCGTGTCCGACCAGCAGACGAAGGCGCCACCGGCGGCGTCGGGCGCGACCTGCAGTGCGCTCTGGCTGCCGGTGAGCCCCGAGGTGTTGACCGGACCCCAGATCAAATTGCCGGCGCCGTCCACGCGCTTCGCGTAGATGTGCGGCGTGGCCGAGCCGTCGGTCCACGCGACCACGGCGCCGCCGCTTCCGTCGGCGCAGATCTCGGGATCGCCGGCGAAGGTCATGAACGAGTCGAGCTGGATGCCGTTCGCCGCCCAGGCGGGACTGCCGGCGCTCGAATAGCGCTGGGCGTAGAGATGCGTTCCGCTGCGCGTGTCCACCCAGGTGACGAACAGGCCGCCGGCGCCGTCGGCACACAGGGAGGGTGCGACCTGCGTCCCCCCGGCGCTCGAGGCGGCGACCACCCACGCGGCCGCTCCAGCTCCGGTGACGTGCGCGACCTTGGTGGAAGTGGGCCCCGGGATTCCGTGGGTGAGGTTGAACTCGGACCAGGTGACGAAT
>DATKAB010000040.1 GCA_035498555.1 Candidatus Sulfotelmatobacter sp. | reverse complement strand
TTCCGAAGCGATCGACGTGCTGCACGCGCACCGCGCCCGAAATGTAGACGGTCCAGGCGAAGCAGAGTCCCCCCTGGCCATCGGAATCGACGGCGGGAGCCACGGTGCCGGCCAGATCCGAAACGTCGCCGACATCGGTGCCGCCCACGGCCGGATCGGGATTCCAGTGCGCGAACGCCGCGCGGCTCACCAGCGCCAGCGCGAGCGCGGCGCCGAGAGCGATGCGGTTCGCGATTCTCATGAGCGGCTCCTCCTTTCGGGGGCGCGTCATGGCGTCACCGCCAGTCGGCGGGTGAGCGTGCCGGCCCGGGATTCGAGTCGCACCAAATAGAGGCCGGCGGCCAGCGGTCGCCCGTCGTCGGCAACCAGTCGCACCTGGAGCGCGTGCGCGCCGGCGGCGGCGGCGCCGTTCAACCAGCGGCAGACGCGGCGCCCGGCGAGATCGAACAGTTCGAGCCGGACGGATCCCGCCGCTGGCAGCGCAAACCCGAGCGTGAGATTGGATCGAGCGGGGTTGGGTCGCGGCGGCGCGAGCGCGAACGAGAGCGCGGGCGCGGTGCCAACTGCGGTCTGGGACGGCGGATTGACGAGTTGAGCCGACGATTCGTTGCCGTGGATGTCCACGAGCGTGAGCTTGTAGTACCAGGCGGTGGCGGTGACATCGACGTAGCCGGTGTCCGGTTGGCTCGCCAGCAGGCTCGCCGGCGAGATCGCGAAGTCGGGTGAGGCGCCGCGGTACAACCGATACACGCCGAAGTCGGAATTGACGCTCGGGCTCCACGACAGATGGGTGAAGCCCGGGCCGTAGTAGGCCTGGAAGGTCGCCGCCGGCAGCGGCGGGAAGTTGTCCACCGAGTAGCCCGAGTCGGGGTACGAGAACCAGGTCTCCAGCAGATTGCCGAACGCCTCGACCATGAACGCCGTGTAGGGATTCGAATCGGGCAACGAATCGCAGGTGGTGGTGATGTCGTAGGTGCGCGTCGCGCCGCCGCCCGGATACTGCTTGTCCACGAATTCCCAGGCGTAGCCGTCGGTGGCGCCGGCGAGCTGCAGCAGCGCGCCGGTGTTCATCGCCACCTCGGGGTCCGAGGTCACGGGACGACTGCGCACCGCCGAGCTGAGGCCCGGATTCTGCGGCGGCACCGAGCGCCAGATGCGATACGAGCTGATCGCGCTCGCGTCGCGGTCGCTGGCGCTCCAGGTCAAAGTGAGGTGACCGCCCTGATCGTTCGGAACGTCGCGAGCCGAGACGATGCCGGGCGCGGGATCACCGAGCACGCTCCAGCCATCGAAGCGCTCGGCGTAGATGTCGCCGCTGCCCGAGCGCGCGTCGGTCCACGCCAGAATGGCGCCGCCGCGACCGTCGTCCACGATCGCGGGCCCCGTCTGGTCGCCAACCGCCGTGCTCAGCGGGATGCCGCCGAGCGTTCCCTGCACCTGGCCCGCGCCCGAAATGCGTCGCGCGTAGATGTCGGAGTCGGAGCCGCGGTGGTCCTGCCACGCGATGATCGCGCCGCCCTGGCCGTCGCCGGCGATCACCGGCGCCGTCTGGTCGCCCGAGAACGACGTGATCACCGCGCCGAGCTGGGGAAGGCCCCAGAGCTGTACCCCCGCGCCAGTGACGCGCTGGGCGTAGATGTCCTGCGAGGAAATGTGGTCGGTCTGCCAGACCACGATCATCCCGCCCGAGCCGTCGCTCACCGATTGCGGCAGCTGCTGAGAGCCCTGCACCTGGGCGAGCGCGATGGCGTTCGTTCCCCACATCAGGCTGCCGGTCGACGACACGCGCTGGGCGTAGACGTCCGGGAGGTTGAGTCCGTTCCGCTCGTCTTCCCAGGCGATCAGCGCGCCGCCGTAGCCGTCGGACACCATGGTGGGATTGCGCTGATCGTTGAGCGCGGTCGAGATCGCCAGGCCATCGGCGGGCCAGTCGGCCACCCCGAACGACGACAGTCGTTGCGCGTAGATGTCCAAATCGGTGCCGTTGCGGAGGTCGGACCACACCACGATCACCCCGCCCGCGCCATCGAGCGCCAGGCCGCTCGGGCTCTGGGCATTGGTGGCGGTGCAGGCGGCGGCGCCCGAGCTGCCCCAGCCGATCGCTCCGGTCGCGTCAACGTGTTGCGCGTAGACATCGCCCGAGGGCGAGACGCGAGTGTCGCTCCAGGCCACGAACGCGCCGCCTGAGCCATCCGCGATCACCACTCTCGGAATCTGATCGCCCGGCGCGACTGCCAGCGGCACGCCGCCCGCACTCCAGCGCGCGGCGCCGCTCGCGTCGAGGCGCTGGCCGTAGAGATCGAAGTTGCCGCCGCGCGCGTCGGGCCACACCACGATCGCGCCGCCCGCGCCGTCGGAGGCGACCAGCGGAAACGAAAAGGTGCCGGCATTGGCCTGGACCAGCAGACCGTCGCTGCCCCACAGCGACGCTCCCGAGTGATCCACTCGCTGCGCGTAGAGGTCGTAGCGACCCGCGCGATGATCCACCCAGCAGAGGATCGCCCCACCGTCGCCATCGCCGGTCGCCACCACCGAGGTCTGGCCGCTGGCGGCGGTGCACACCGGAACACCGACCGCGGGATCGTAGGGCCAGGAGGCGAGGACCGGCCCGGCAGACAGGGCACCGAGCGCGATCAGCGCTGCGGCTGGAAACGAGCGCATGAAGAGGTCCTTTCCGGGCGCCGGGGCAACTCGGGGGCGCGCCGCCGGATTCGATCCGGTGACCTCTTCTACGTCTCGAAACTCAAATGCGAACGCGGCCGGCGGTATCGAACGGCCGGGCCGGGCAATCCGCAGAAAGGAACCCGTCCTGCCCGGGTCAGTGCAGGTCTTTGATCGCGGCCGGCGGGATGGTATCGGGGGCGGAGGCGTTGCCGCGCGTGCTGACCGCGGCCAACGCACCGGTGATCAGGCGGATGGTGTAGATGCTGGTGGCGCCCGGGGTGCCCTTCTGCGCGTTGGCGTAGGCGAGCAGATTCCCGGTGGTGTCCCAGCGGCCGTACACCGAAGCCTGATTGCCGTCGGTCGCGATCGGGGTGCCGCCGCCGTAGACGTCGGGCGACATGTTGGCGTAGCTCGGGCCCTGGCCGGCGAAGACGATGTCGCGCCAGGTCGACGTGAACTTCTGCATCTCGGAGTTGCTGGCGTAGGCGCCGTAGCCCTCGAAGTGGAGATCGCAGAAGACGTAGCTCGTGTACTCGGCGTAATTGGTGGTCTGCCAGGTGGTGGTGTTGTCGACCTGGTGGTGCCAGCTGTAGGCGGTCGGCACGGTGGGGTTCATCACCAGGTTGGCGGCCGAGCGCGCCTGCATCGAGTCGGCCATGCTCTTGTAGAACGAGTCGCCGGTGATCTTCCACAGGTAGTAGGCGGCGCGCATGATGTTGCCGACCACGTGCGCTTCGTGCTTGTACATGCCGCTGGTGCTGAGCCAGCCGCTGGCGCGGTTCCCTCCCGCGCGCGCCACCCACTTGGCCTCCCAGTGGTGCTGCAGGTAGTCGGTCCAGAACGCGGCGCGCGAGGCGTACGAAGTGTCAAGGTCGCGGTTGAGGTAGAAGGCGTAGGCGACCATGGCGAGGTTGCCGTGCGTCATGGCCTCGTCGAGCTGGTTGTGGTCGCTGCCGAAGAACCCGCCGGTGTTGCTGCAGGTGTAGCCGAAGCCGACCGCGCGCCAGCGCCAGTCGAGAAAGCCGTCGGCGGTGCCGCCCACACACGCATCGTCGGCGTCGCTAAGCCGAGCGCGCATCGAGTCGGTCACGACCTTCACCTTGTCGAGGAACTGCCGATCGCCGGTGGCGCGCAGCCCGAGCAGCATGAAGGCGTTGAAGTCGCCGATCGAGCGCCCGTAGGTGTAGGTGTCGTCGTACTGCGAGCGCGTGAGCACCGTCGAGGCGCAGCCGTTCACATGCTGCCAGGCGAGGTCGTACCAGGTCTGCTCCGCAGTCGAGAGCCTCGAGCGCGAGAACGAGGGATCGACGCGCAGCGTGAGCGCGGTGTCGTTGGCGGCGAGGGCGCGCGTGGCCCAGGCCGCGGAACCCGTGGCGAGGCTCGCGGCGAGCAGGAGGTTCAGGATGAGGGCGTTCGATCGCATGCGGAGAAGGCTCTAGACGGCAAGACTCGTTCCATGAATGGTGGCTCGGCGGGCAGGCGAAATCGACCAGCAGAAGCGGCTCGATTGCGCCCTAACGCCATGATGGGCAGCCCGATAGCGAACATACCCCAGCCACGAGCACGCCGTCACCCGATCGCGCACGGTGGTAGAAATTCCAACCCGATCGGGCAACTTTCACGCTCGCGGCGATCCCGCTACGGCGCCGGCCGCCAGTCGCGCGCGGCCGCCAGCGCCCGAAGCCCGGGGTTGTCGGCCGAGATCGGTGGAATCCAGTCGCCCACGCGCTCCCGCTTCCACCAGGCGTGCGTGGGATCGTCCGGGCTCGCGAAGTCGTAGCGATAGTAGGCGGCGCGGATCCAGCGCGGCGGCGCATTCGGGAACGGATCGTTGGCGAGCAGCGTCATCACCGTGCGGTCGCCGTGCAGCAGCTTCCAGACGAAGTGCAGCGTCCACGGATATTCATTCGGCGTCGACATCGCGGCGAACCAGATCGACCAGTCGAGCCGCGGCTGATAGGGCGCGATGATCGCCGGCCGCCGCATCGGATCGCCGGGTTTGGCCGGGAACTCGTATGCCATCCACCGCGTGGAATCCGTCACCACCGAGTCGCGCGTGCCTTCGAACACGATCTCGTACCGTTCGCGGCCCACCGTTCCGAACGCGCCGTAGGTGTTCACCAGATCGAGCGGGTCGAAGGACGTGTTCATCGCCTGACCCGGCGAGAGCAGGTTGAGCACCACCGGAATGCTCAGGAGCGCGACCAGAACCGCCAGCGCCGTCGCCACCCGGGTCTGAAGGCGCGACCGCGTCGCCGACTCCGTCGCGCGCTCCGCGGCCAGTACCAGCCTCCGCGGCAGGAAAGGGGCGAGGAACGCGTCGTCGAAGCAGGCGAGGATCGGCACGATGGTCAGATAGTTGAGGAACGAGAGATTGCCGCTCAGGATCAGTGAAACCTGGAACGCCAGCATCGCGACGCCGGCCACGAGCCGCGCGGGGCGAATTCGATCGGGCGCGAGGGCGAACCATCCCGCCACCAGCTCGACGAAGTGGTTGTAGAGCACCTCGAGCTTGTGAACGAGCGGCGGATGGAAATGGAACCAGCGCGAGAGCGGGTTGGGGATCGGCTGCGTGAGGTAGTGGTAGTCGAGGCAGGTGAGATCGCGCCAGCACGGATCGCCACGCAACTTGATCAGCCCGGCGCCGAGCATGATG
>DATKAB010000039.1 GCA_035498555.1 Candidatus Sulfotelmatobacter sp. | reverse complement strand
CCGAGAACCACGACGGTGGGACTCCGGCCATGCGGCTCGGGCTGAGGGATCGGCCCCTGAGTGTCGGCGAGATCCTGAAGTGGAGGCTGTTCCCGCAGCGAGTGGGGCTGCCCCAGCCCTGGCAGGAGTACTACCGAAGAGTGGTGCCCACCAGCCCGATCCTCAATCCCCGCCAGCACTCGCTCAAGTTGGCGGTCTAGCCGAAACGAACTGGCCGGATCGGCACACTCCCGATCCGGCCGTCAACATTCTTCGCCACACAACCTACGCGAAGAAGAAGTAGCTGACGAAGATGGCCGCGATCACGCCGGTGGTCTCGGCGGCCAGCGCGCACGGCAGCGCGTAGCGCGTCTTCTTGACCCCCACCGACCCGAAATAGACCGCCAGCACGTAAAACGTGGTTTCGGTGCTGCCCTGGATCACGCACACCAGGCGCCCGACGAACGAATCGGCGCCGAAGTGCTTCATGGCATCCACCATCATGCCGCGGGCGCCGCCGCCCGAGAACGGCTTGATGAGCGCGGTCGGCATGGCGTCCACCCAGCGCGTGTCGAGTGAGAGTAGCGATACGCCGTGCCGGATCGCGCCCAGCAGTGCGTCGAGCGCGCCGCTGGCACGCAGTGCGCCCACGCCGGTCAGAATCGCGACCAGATAGGGAATGATGCCCACCGCCACGCCGAAGCCTTCCTTCGCGCCTTCGATGAAGGTCTCGTAGAGCGGTACCCTGGCCCGGGCGCCGGCCGAGAGGAAGAGCACGATCACCCCGAGCAGCAGCACGTTGGCGATCAGTCCGGACTGTCGGCTCAGCGAGTCGGCATCCAGCCGCGAGAAGTACCAGACCGCGCCGCCGACCACCGCCGTGAGTGTCGCGAACCAGCCGATCACCACGCGGTTCCAGAGATTCAGGCGCTGGACCAGCGCCGTGAGCAGGATGCCGCACATCACGCTGCAGTAGGTGGCGATCAGAATGGGCACGAAGACGTCGGTGGGATCCTTGGCGCCGAGTTGAGCGCGGAAGGTGAAGATCGAGACTGGCAACAGCGTGAGCGACGAGGCGTTGATGACCATGAACATGATCATCTCGTCGGTGGCGCGGTCGGGCTCGGGGTTGAGCGACTGCAGCTCCTTCATGGCCTTGAGACCGAGAGGCGTGGCGGCGTTGTCGAGCCCGAGCACGTTGGCGGAGAGATTCATCACGATGGCGCCGGCCGCGGGATGGCCCTCGGGGATGCCGGGAAGCAGACGGCGGAACAGCGGCGAGACCAGGCGCGCGATGCTCTCGATCACGCCGCCCCGTTCGCCGATCTTCATGACGCCGAGCCACAGGCTCATGACGCCGGTGAGCCCGATCGAAATCTCGAAGCCGGTCTTCGCCGAATCGAACAGTGACGCGACGACGTCGTGGAAGACGTCGGGCCGATGGAAGAACACCGCCTGAATGAGGGCGGCCAGGAATGCGATCAGAAAGAAGGCGGGCCAGATCCAGTTGAGCATCGTTGGGGCGGCAGGATAGTGGGCCGGAACGGTTTGGGGAAGCACGTGGTGTAGGATGCGCCGGCCGGATGCTGGCGGTGCGGGCAGCGCATCGAGGTTTCTCGCGAGGAGTCGAAGTGAAAGCGATCCGGGTGCATTCAGCGGGCGGCCCCGAACACTTGAGATACGAAGACGTGCCCGATCCCACTCCCGGAGCGGGCCAGCTGTTGCTGCGGGTCGAAGCGGCCGGCGTCAATTTCATCGAGGTCTATCAGCGCACCGGGCTCTACAAGATGCCGCTGCCGGCGACGCCGGGCGCCGAGGCCGCGGGCACCGTGCTCGCGGTCGGCGAAGGCGTCCGCGACTGGCGGGTGGGCGACGCGGTCGCCACCGTGGATGCACAGGGTTCCTATGCCGAGCGTGCTCTGGTGGCGGCCGACCGGGCGGTGGCGATCCCGCCCGGACTCGACGCGAAACGGTCGGCGGCGGTGATGCTGCAGGGCATGACCGCGCACTATCTCGCCACCTCGACCTGCCCGCTACGCGAGGGCGACACCTGCCTGGTCCACGCGGCCGCTGGAGGCGTGGGACTGCTCCTGGTCCAGATCGCCAAACTGCGCGGCGCACGCGTGATCGGCACGGTGTCGAATGCCGCCAAGGAGAAGCTGGCGCGCGAAGCGGGTGCGGACGAGGTCGTTCTCTATTCCGAACGCAACTTCGTCGCCGAGGTGAAGCGGGTGACCCATGGCGCCGGCGTGCGGGTGGTCTACGACTCTGTTGGTCGCACCACGTTCGACGACAGCCTGGCGTGCCTCGCGCCGCGGGGAATGATGGTGTTGTTCGGGCAGTCGAGCGGCCCGGTGCCGCCGTTCGATCCCCAGATCCTGAACGCGCGCGGCTCGCTGTTCCTGACGCGACCCAAGCTGCAGAACTACACCGCGACGCGCGCGGAACTCCTCGAGCGGGCCGGAGAGGTGCTGGGCTGGGTGCGGGACGGAGGGCTTCGTGACCGAATCTGGCGCGAGTTCCCGCTCGCTCAGGCCGACGACGCCCATCGCGCGCTGGAGTCGCGCGCGACGACCGGAAAGCTGCTGCTCGTGCCGGCCGAGGCGGGCGCGGCATGACCATCGCGCTCGACTCGATCCGTGCGGCCTCGGACCGGATCGGACCCTATCTCCACCGCACGCCGCTCTTCTCCTCCCGCGCCCTCGGCGCGCGCACCGGGACCACGCTCTCCTTCAAGTGCGAAAGCTTTCAGAAGACCGGCTCGTTCAAGCCGCGCGGTGCGCTCAACATCGTGCTGTCGTTGCCCGAGGAGCGCCGCGCGCGCGGATTGATCACGGTGTCTGCCGGCAATCATGCCCAGGCGGTGGCCTGGGCGGCGGGTGTCGTCGAGGTTCCCTGCGTCGTGGTCATGCCGGCCGACGCCCCGCGCGCCAAGCTCGACGCGGTGCGCGGGTACGGCGCCACCATCGTCGCGCATGAGGATCGCGCCACGCTGTTCGAGCGCCTGCGCGAGGAGGAGGCCAAGACCGGCGCCCACTTCGTCCACCCGTTCGACGATCCGGTGGGACTCGCCGGGGCCGGCACGGTGGGACTCGAAATCGTAGAGCAGCTTCCCGATGTCGAGCTGGTGGTGGTTCCGATTGGCGGCGGCGGACTAATGGCGGGCGTGACGTGCGCCGTGAAGGCGCTGAAGCCGAGCTGCCGCGTGATCGGCGTCGAGCTGGCCGAGGGCCCCGGCATGTCCCCCGCGCTTGCGGCGGGCAAGCCGGTGCCCGTGAAGCGCCCGAGGACGCTGGCCGACGGGCTGACGCCGCCGTTCGTCGGGAACCTTCCGCTCGAGGTCGCGCGCCAGCTGCTCGATGGAATCGTCACGGTCACCGAAGCCGAGATTCTCGCCGCCCTGCGCGAGCTGGTGATGCGCGCCAAGCTCTACGTCGAGGGTTCGGGCGCCGCCGCCACCGCCGCGCTGCTGGCGGGAAGGATCGCCCATGCCCCGGGCGATCGAGTGGTGAGCATCGTTTCGGGCGGCAACATGGACCCGGCGCGCCTGGGAGAGGTGTTCGCGGAAGCGGGGGTCGGCGCGTGAAGGTGCTGTTCCTCAACGAGGCGGGCGTCCACCAGCTCCTGCCGATGACGGCCTGCGTGCCGCTGATGCGCGAGACGCTCTCGACGCTCGCGCGCGGCGACGCGGTCTTGCCGCTCCGCAACATGGTGCGCCTGCCGGATGGCTCGGGAATCCTCGGCCTGATGCCCGGATACCTCGGCAAGCCCGAGAGCTTCGGGCTCAAGGTGGTCTCGGTGATGCCGGGCAACCACGGCACGGCCTACGATTCGCACCAGGGCGTGGTGATGCTGTTCGGGGTGAAGCACGGCGAGCCGCTCGCGATTCTCGACGCGACCGCGATCACCGCGATTCGCACCGCGGCGGTGTCGGGCGCCGCGACCCAGGCCCTCGCGCGCGCCGACGCCGGGGATCTCGCCATGCTCGGCTCGGGGGTTCAGGCGCACACGCATCTGGCCGCGATGGCCGCGGTGCGGCGGCTGCGCCGGGTCCGCGTGTGGAGTCGAACGCGCGCCCACGCCGAGAGCTTCGCGGCCCGCGAGGGCGGCACGCTGCCGGGCGGCGTGCCGGTCGAACTCGCCGCCAGCGCGGAGGATGCGGTGCGCGGTGCGGATCTGATCTGCACCACCACCGCCGCGAAGCTGCCGATCCTGGAAGGTCGGTGGATCGCTCCCGGCGCCCACGTCAACGCGGTCGGCGCGTGCTTCGCCGGAACGCGCGAGCTCGACGCCGAAGCGGTCCGTCGCTCGCGTTTCTTCACCGATCGCCGCGAATCGTGCCTGAACGAGGCCGGCGATTTCCTGATCGCGCGGCAGGAGGGGGCGATCACCGACGCCCACCTGCTGGGCGAGCTGGGCGACATCTTTCTCGGCCGACTGGAAGGGCGGCGCTCATCCGAGGACATCACGGTCTTCGAATCGCTCGGCATCGCGGTCGAGGATCTGGCCTCGGCGCACCTTCTGCTCGAGCGAGCGCGCGCCACCGGCGCCGGCACCTGGCTCGAATGGGGCGGGCCGCCGAGCTGAAACTCTCGCCGCCGACGCTCGACGAGCTGCGCGCGGCCCGCGACCGCGTCTCCGGCCATATCGTGCGCACGCCGCTGCTGCGCCTGCCACCGCTGCCGGGCGAGCCCGAGCTGTGGCTCAAGCTCGAGACGCTCCAGCCGATCGGCTCGTTCAAGCTTCGTGGCGCCGCGAACGCGCTGGGCCGCGTTGCTGCCGAGTCGCTGGCGCGCGGCGTGTACACGGCCAGCGCCGGCAACATGGCGCAGGGCGTGGCATGGTGCGCGCGGGCGATGGGGGTGCCGTGCACGGTGGTGGTGCCCGACCACGCTCCGCGCGCCAAGCTCGAGGCGGTCGAACGGCTCGGCGCTCGGATCGTGCCGGTGCCCTTCGCGCGCTGGTGGCAGGTGATGGTGGAGCGCCGCTACGAAGGGCTGGAGGGACATTTCGTCCACCCGGTGAGCGACCCCGACGTGATTGCCGGCAACGGCACGCTCGGGCTCGAGCTGCTCGAGGATCTTCCGGGCCTCGCCAACGTGCTGGTGCCCTACGGCGGCGGCGGGCTGTCGTGCGGCGTCGCTGCCGCGCTGCGCGCCGCGGGGTCGAGCGCCCAAGTGTTCGGCTGCGAGGTCGAGACCGCGGCTCCGCTCTCCGCCTCGTTCCGCGCTCGCGAGCCCCGGACCATCGATTACCGCGCGAGCTTCGTGGATGGCATCGGCGGCCGGAGTCTGCTGGAGGAAATGTGGCCGCTCGCCTCCACGCTGCTGGCCGGAGCGCTGTTGGTCTCGCTCGAAGAGATCGCGGCCGCGATTCGGCTGCTCGTCGCCCGGGTGCGCGTGGTGGCGGAGGGCGCGGGGGCCGCCGGAGTGGCCGCGGCGCTCTCCGGCCGCCCGGCAACCGGACTCGGGGGCGATTCGATCGCGCGGTCGGGCGGCCCGACGGTGTGCGTTGTCTCCGGCGGCAACATCGACGTCGGGAAGCTGGCGACGATCCTGGAAGGGCGGCTCCCCTGATCCGAGCGAGACGCTAGGGCTTCCTGTAGTAGGTCATCGCTTCGGGCAGCTCCTTCTTGATGTCGTCGATGCGCCGCTGATCCGAGGGGTGCGTGCTCAGCAGCTCGGGCGGCTTCCCGCCGCCGGCCGTCGCCATGCGCTGCCAGAAAGTCACGGCTTCATTCGGGTCGTAGCCGGCCATCGCCATCAGAACGAGGCCGATGTGGTCGGCTTCGCTCTCCTGGGTGCGGTTGAAGGGGAGCAGCGCGCCGTACTGCGCGCCGGCGCCGAACGCCGTCATCCACAGTTGCTGGGTCTGCTGGGGATGACTTTGCAGTGCCGCGCCGAGCGCCACGCCGCCCATTTGCGCCATCAGACTCTGGCTCATGCGCTCGTTGCCGTGCTGGGCGATGGCGTGCCCGATCTCGTGTCCGAGCACCACCGCCAGCCCGGCTTCGGTCTTGGTGACGGGAAGGATGCCGGTGTACACGACGACTTTTCCGCCCGGCATGCACCAGGCGTTTACTTCGTTGCTCTCGACCAGATGGAATTCCCAATGGAATCCCTTGATCTTGTCGCCCAGTCCTTTCGAGTCCATGTAGCGCTCGACGGCGTGCTGGATGTTGGTGCCGACCTTGACCACCAGCGCCTTGCCCTCGGCATCGTCGCTCTCCTGGTTGGTCTTGAGGAAGTCGGAGTACTGCGACTCGCTCATCGAGAGCATCTCGGATTGGGGTATCAAATTGAGCTGGTGCCGGCCGGTGACCGGCACGGTCGCGCAGGAGGGCAGCAACACCAGGATCGAGCCGATCGCGAGCGAATGAACGCTGAAGCGGGAAGGGGCACTCATGGCCATGACCTCAGGTCGTGGGGTGGGTGAACGCGAGCGAAAGCTAACGCTAGCGGCTATCGAGCGCCAGCTTGAGCCTCACGGTCGGGCCGGCGATGTGCTCCGGTTCGCCGGCGTCCACCACGAACACCTGCCCGGCGTCGACGCCGTTCGCCACCAGCTGATCCTTGAGCGCGAGCGCGCGCGCCTGACCGAGGCGTGTGAGATCGCCGGGATCGAGCCGCAGCGCGGCCTTGAGTCGCTGCTCCATGTCGGTGATCCGCGCCTGTTGGGCAGCGACCAGCAGCGTGTCCACCTCGCCCTTCTTGAGTTTGGGCCCGGTGTGGGTCACGGGTGGCGGCGCCGAGCCGAACTGGGCGACGTAGAGCTTCTCCACCGCACGCGATCGCGGGTCGGCTCCGCCGGAGGACGGGCCGCCTCGCCGCGCGGCCTCGGCCTGCATGGCATCGCGCAGTCTCTGTTCGTATGCAGCCGTCACCAGCGCCACCGAATCGGCCAGCGCGTCGTAGCCGGCGGGAATGTCGAGGCGGAGCCCCGGCCGCTCGGTGAGCGCCTTCCCGAGCTGATCGAGTCGCGTGACTTGGGAGCTGTCCACCACGCTGCTGCCGGCCGCGAACTCGATCACGTCGAGTTGCTCCTCCGAGCCACCAAACAACGCGCCCAGCGCCTTGAACGGCGAGGTGACCGCCTTGGTCACCAGGTTGGTCAGCACCTTGAGGATCACGCGTCCAATGCTGAACTTGGGATCGTCGAGACTGCCCTTCACCGGCAGATCGAGGTCGATATTGCCGTCCTTGTCCTTGAGCAGCGCGATCGCGAAACGCACCGGCAGATGAGTGGCCTCGGGGCTGTCGACCTTGTCGCCCAGGGTGAGCTGCTCCATCAGGATCTTGTTCGAGCCCTGCAGCTGCCGGCCGTCGACCACGTAATGGAGATCGAGCGAGAGCTTGCCGCGTTCGATGCGGTAGCCCATGAACTTTCCCGAGTAGGGCGTGAAGGTGGTGAGCTCAATGTGCTTGAAGGACAGACTCATGTCGGTGTGTCCGCCCTTCGAGAGCGGATTGAAGGCGCCCTCCACCCGGACCGGCGCGTAGCGATCCACCTGGCCGTCGAGCGCGATCTCGCCGCCGGATTCCTGGAACGAGGACAGGCCCTTGATCGAGCCGTTCAGCGCCTCGATCCCGGTGGTGAAGGCCGGGCGCAACGAGAGGTCGGAGAAGTAGGCCGAGCCGTCCTTGATGTTCACGAGATCGATCTTCGCGCGCAGGGTGTCGGTCGAGTCGGTGCTGAACGACGAGTAGCCGGCCGCCGAATCCGGCGGCAGAGCCACGGTGGCCAGGTTTGGGATCCGATCGGGGCCGACCACCACGCGGATGAATCCGCCCTCGACGTCGACCTGCCTGGTCTCGATCGCCGAGGGCATCACGTCGTACCTGAGCGCGTTGAGTCTGAGCGATCGCCAGCTGAGCAGTTCCTGGCGAAGTTTCCGGTCCACGCTCTTGAAGCCGTCGACGCTGGCGCTGCCTTCGTAGCGCAGCAGCGGTCCCTTCGGGCCGAAGGTATTGAATCGGAGCCGGCCCTTGCCGTTCGCGTCTCCGCCCAGGATCACGACGCGGTTCAGGTGATTCATGTAGGGCTGGGTGGAGCGCAGCGGGAATCGCTTCACCTCGACCTGCAGGTCGGCGGAAGGGCCGGTGAGGCCAATCGCACCGCTGGCGCTGCAGTCCCCGCTGTCGAAGATTTTCGCGCGGGCGCTCGTCAGTCGGCCGACGGCGTGGGGTTCAGTGCTCAGATCGGCGAGCGCCGCCTCGACGTCGTTCAGTTCGAAGGTCGCAGGCGGACCGACCTGGCGATCCTCGAAGCTCACCTGCAATCCGTGCGCTCCGATGCCCTGAACATGCGTGATCCATGGCGGCACCGTGGTGTCGGGCGCCGTCGCCCAGGCCTCGAGATTCAGGTGATGGTTGCGCTCCATCCACAATGAGACGTGACCGCCGTCGACCGCGATCGAATCGAGCGTGACTCGCGAGTGGTTGACGTCCACGCTGCCGCCCAGCAGCCGGGCTCGCTGGAGCACGATGAAGGTGGTGTCGGCGGCGCGATTGGCGAGGGTCCAGTCGCGCAGCTCGGCCCGCAGGTCTTCCAGCCCGACCGACATCGGATGGTCGCGCGCGTCGACGTGATAGCGCGTCGCGAAATCAGCGTCGCCCGACGGCATGGAAAACGGGATCGCCGTGCCGGCCAGGCTGGTGAGCGTCTTGGCCTTCACGTTCTTGAGCTCGAGCAAACCCTCTGAATGAAAGGGAGCGAGCACGAACTTCGCCTCCCAGTGCAGGCTCTCGCCCCGGACGGTGGCGGCGCGCAGCGAGAATTCGTTTCGCGCCCCGCGCCGGGTGCGCAGATCCATGAGGGTGAGATCCACCGGCTTCGCGCCCATCTGCAACGGCGGGGTGCGCGAGGGATCGGCAAACGAGATCGCCCCGTCGGTGATCAGCAGTTGCTTCACGTGCAGGGGAGGCGGCTGAACCGTGGTGTCCACTTTGGTGCTGTCGGGGCGGATCAGCTCCGCCACGTCCAACGCGCCGCCGGGACGCATCTCGACCGCGAGCAACGGTCGATCGAGTCGGAGCCGCGCCAGCGTCAGACCGCGATCGATCAGGGACCCGAGCGGATCGAAGCGAACGTAGAAGTCCTCGAAGCCGAGGACGCGCTGCCCGTCGGCGCGCTCGAGCGAGAATCCCTCGACGTGCATCGAGAGGTTGAGCGGGTTGACACGCACGCGTTTCAGCTCGGGCGCGCGCGTCAGCCTCTCGGAGGCGCCCCGCAGGATCGCGCCACGCACCAGGCCGGGCGCGACCCAGAAGCCGAAGCCGAGGTAGAGCACCACAACCGCCGTGACGGCGATGAACACCGCGATCGGGATGCGCGATAGGAACTTCAGTGGGCGGAGCTCCTCTGACGGCGCAGGGTCGAATCGGCGACTAGGGTTGCGGCGGCGGGGCGGCGGGCGCCGGCGACGCGAACCACCTGGACTTCGGCACGACTTTAGCGGACTGCGGGTCCGCGACGTAGGCCGGCGTCATGATCTGGACGTTGTGCTCGTTGAAGATGTCGAGGATGTTGCGATGCATCTCGGCGTACATCGCGAGGATCCGGGTGGCGTCGGAGGTGTAGGCGTTCAGCTCGTAATTGATTGCGAAATCGCCAAGCTCGCGCTGAAGCACGAAGGGCGGCGGATCCTTCGCCACTCCCTGAGTGCGATCGGCCGCCAATTTGAGCATGGCCTCGACCTGGCGCCACGGGGTCTCGTAGCCGATTCCCACGTTGGTGTGCAGGATCAGGCCCTGCTTCCGCGCCAGCGCGCTGTAGTTGATCACCTTGCTGTTCATGATCAGCGAATTGGGAAGGATGATCTCCTCGTTCTTGGGAGAGCGCAGGTGAGTCACCGTCACCCGGATCTCCACGACTTCTCCGAACTGGTTGTCGATCAATACGCGGTCACCCACCCGAAACGCACGCCGGTAGATCATGGTGTAACCGGAGAGAAGATTACCGATCACCGAAGTCGAGCCGAGTGAGACCAGCACCCCGACGAAGATCGAGACGCCCTTGAAGGCCTCGGTGTTCGAACCGGGGATGAACGGGTAGGCCACCACCACCGCGAACAGCAGCACGACGGTTCGAGCGATGCGATAGGTTGGCCAGGCCCAATCGGGATCGAAACCCTTGAAGGTGATGGCCTCGCGCTGGATCGCCTCCGCCAGAAACGCCAGCAGGCGCAGCAGCACCCGGGTGATCAAGGCGAGCACCAGCAGGAACATGAAGTCCGGGAGCGACGCGACCAGCCCCGCGCCGAGCGTGCGGAGCGGCGTCATGATGTAGCCGAGCAGATTGTTGGCGGCCTCTCGCGTCCAGGGGAAGAGGCCGAGCACCCGTTCCAGGTAGACCACCACCAGCAGCGAACCCACCAGCCATTCCGCCACGCTCATCAGGTTGTCCACCGCGGTCCATACGCGGCGCGTCTGCTCGAGCTGGACGTCCGTGCGCCGCAACGTGGAGACGCGTCTCTGGAACAGGCCCTGCAGCAGCCGCGTCACGCGCCGGCGCGCCCACAGCAGGACCGCCAGGATCACGACGAGCAGCGCGCTGATCACGATTGCGCTGATCGTGGCCTTGAGCAGGCTTTGCGGGGTTCGCTCCTCCCGGTAACTCTGGATCGCGGCGCGGATGCGCGTCAGACACTGCCTGGCGAGCTGAGGCGACGTCAGTCGCTCGAGCCGCGCATCGGCCTCGGTGATCGTCACCAGCGGGCGCTCCTCGACCACGATCTGGCTGCCCGAGGGATTCTCGACGATGGTCAAGCTATCGGGCGAGACCGAGGTGTCGGCGGCCGCGCTGCTGATGCGATCCGAGATGTTGCGTGCGCGGTCTTCGGCGGTGGTGGTGGCCGCACCGTGCACCCTGAACAGCACGCGGCCATCCACTCGAACCTCGGCGATGCCGAAGTCGGCGTCGCGGCCGGCGGGAGCCGCGGGGGCGGGCGGCGAGGTCGCGGCCTCGGCCCGGGCCGAAGTCGCGAAACCCCGCGCCGGGAGCGCGAGCAGCGCCGCGAGCGCGGTCCATTCCAGCATGCGCGACGGCCTGAACTCGCGAGCCATTGCGAAGCGCCTCGTGTCAGCGACGTGTTCGGCTTCCGAGACCGGGCAGCATAGCCGGATGGGCGCTGTCCTGCACGCGAGCTTCCGCGAGGCGACAGGTCTCGCGCGGCGCAGCTCTTGACGAGGCACGAGCCTGCGTCTTAAATCACGCGTCGTCACGCCCGCCGCGCGGATTCGCGCGGTGCCTGGAGTTTCGAGTCCGTCCCGGCCGGGGGAAGTGGGAGGAGGGTCATGCGCGCCACGATCGGTCTTCGCTCAATGCTCGTTCCGGCTGGCCTGTTGCTCGTTTCCGCGCTCGCGCCCGCCCTCGCCTCGGCGCAGAACATGTACCAGCACAAGGGCACATTCGTTCTCGGCGGCGGAATGAACGCCCCGGTCGGAGAGATCAATCCCTACCTGAACTCGAGCGGATCGTTCTACTTCGGCGGTGGCCGGAATCTCAACCGGAGATTCGCGCTCCAGGTGGAGTACACGCACAACTGGCTGGCGGTCGACGACGCGGTGATTCAGCGCGCGGCCGACGAAACCCAGGACTCCACGCAGATCCAGAACGCCCACGCCAGCCTCTGGTCGGTCACGCTGAACGGCGTGCTGCGGTTTCGCGAGGACACCGACGTCGTGCCCTGGATCACCGCCGGCGGCGGCTACTACAAGCGCAATCTGATCCTGACCGCGAATGCGCTGGTCTACTACCCGCCGATCTGGGACCCCTGGTGGGGCTGGATCGACGGGGGCTGGGGCCCGGGACAGGCGGTGGTGGGCCAGCGGGCGAGCTCCGGGTTCGGATTCAACGTGGGCGGAGGCATCGACTTCGAGATCGAGAATGGCGCGTCGCTGTTCCTCGAGGCCCGCTATCACATGGCGTTCATGGATGCCGTCAACATGCAGATCGTACCGGTGATGGCCGGCATTCGATGGTAGAAGCGGCGCGCGCTCAGAACACCTCCTGCGTGCCGAGATACAACCCGTTCGAATCCTCGTTTCCCCAGCCGTAGTCGAGCGTGAGATTGGTGCGGGTGCGCTTGATGAACTTGATGCGCAGACCCAGGCCGATTCCAGGATCCAGCGGCCCGAAATTGCCGGCCGGCAGAGTGCTGCCGGTGGCGTTCACGAAGACCACGCCGCCGAACAGCTCGTCCTTGGTGAACAGATAGCGGTACTCGACCTCCTGATAGATCTGATTCGGGGCGCGCAGGCGTCCCTGCACGTAGCCACGCCCGCTCTTCCCGTAGGTGTCCCAGCCGATCGCGGGCAGATCGAGATAGGGAGCGTGGCCGAACGTCATCCACAGCGAGCTCCATAGCGCCAGCACGCTGCGGCTGCCCTTCGGCAGGATCGGATAGGCGCGAAAATCGCTGATCAGCTCCTGCCAGTCGTCATCGCTGCCCAGACCCTTGGAGTAGAAACGAAGACTGGCGTTCCAGTAGAGGCCCCGGCGCGTGAAGATCGGACTGTCTCGGCTGTCGATCAGCACGTTGCCCGAGAATCCCGAGGACAGGGTGATTTTCGGGTAGCCGCGACTGTAGATCAGGAAGGGGGTGGTCTCGCCGGCGTCGGCGCGCGTGTCCGTGACGTCGAAGTGCTCGTTGTAGTGGTAGCCCAGCCCGACGTAGAGGTGACCCGACGTCTGGCGGTAGATGGTTTCGTAGAATCGCCACATCTTGAAGTCCATCGGGAACTTTCCGATCTGGGCGTCGGTGGGTCCGAGTCCGTAGGTGGGCTGCGAGGTGTCGAGATATCGGAAGTCACCCTTGAAGTTCCAGCGGTTGCCGGGCACCCAGGCGTCGGACTTGAGCTGGATGTTGAGCTGGTGCTGGGTCGAGTAAGTCGCGTTGAGCGCGAATACCGAAACCTTCGTGATCCTGGGGTCGCCGAACCAGCCACCGGCGCTCGCGCCGACGCCGGCGTAGACGCCGTAGGCCGGGTTGTAGCCGATCGAGGGCAGTGCCACCACCGACAGGCCGGGACGGGGTTGCAGCTCCGCTTCGGTTTTGATCCGGGTATGTCCGAGCAGGTCGGAGAGCACGTCGCCGATGTCGCGGAGCTGGCTCATCGGCGGCTCTCCGGCCTGGTATTGGGAGGCCAGGGAATCCGCGGGCAAGGGTGGCGCATCCTGGGCCATGCCGACGCGCGGCGCCGCAGCCAACGCGATCAGGGCCAGCACGCCTCGCCTCCGGGCGGCCGCGCTAGAAGTTGATGATCGAGACAATCTGGACCTGATTCGCGGACGCACGCTGGCCATCCTTGTTCTCGCGCGTGCCGTAGAGGTACTCGAGTCCGACGTCGATGCGAGAGTTGGGCGAGATGATCACGTTGCCGGCGATGCGGTCGGTGGAGCGATAGGCGCTGGGCGGCTGGAAGTCCAGATTGTCGACGCCGACCACGCTCCACAGCAGGCACGAGCGGAACCTGAGCCGCGACAAGTCCTGCCAGTTGTTCCACTCGTGCTCGTAGTCCACGTACCAGCCGAACACCGGCAGCGGTTTCAGCTCGCCGGTGGAGGGATTGACCACCGCATCGGATCCGCCCAGCGAGTTCAGGTCATTGACGTAGCGTGCGATTCCCCTTCCGCCGTTGGCCTGGAACACCAGACGATCCTTGGGCCCGTGCTTGGGAATCATGACGACGCCGCTCACGCTGGCGCCCCAGCCCTGATCGCTGACCACTTTGCCGGGAAAGCTGTCGGGCTGGACACGGAGCTGGCGCAGCACCGCCGCGAGCTGAAGGTGTCCGCCCTTCGAGTCGGAACGGACGCCGCGCACCACCAGGTCGGGGACCAGGTTGACGCCCTGCCCGCCCGAAGCCGAGACCAGCGGCGTCTCTGCGGCGAACGCCCAGCGCGTGCCCTTCGAATTGCGGAGCCAGTACCGCACCTGCGGCTGGCGAATCACGTTTTCGCTGCTCAAACCCTCGAAGTCGAGATCCTGCGGCTGAGTCTCGGGATCGGAGAACGTGGACCAGGTCTGGCCGACGATGACGCCCTGATACTGGGCGTAGGCATGGCGAAGGCGAAATGCGTTCGACGTCCCGGCGGTGCCGGCGAAGTCGCCCTCAATGAAGCTGCGCACCTGGCCCGCGCCACCCGGGGTGCGAAATTCGAAATTGAGCCGGCTGGTGCGCGCGGAGAAATTGACGCGGCGCGCTTCACCGGCGACCTGGGTCACGGCGACCGGGATCGAGTTGGTCAGGAACCGATCGTCGGTGCCGAGCGGATTGAGGGTCAGCACGTACGAAGCACGTACGCGGCCGCCGAACTTGATCGCGGCGTCCGAGCCCGGAATCCGGATCCCGCCCGGAAAATCGGCGGAAATCGTGTCGGGCGGCAGCTCGGGCGGCTGGGCGGCCTCGGTCTCGACTTCCTTGAGGCGCTTCTCGAGCGCCGCTCGATAGGCGGAATCCGGCATCTGCGCGCGGAAGAAATCGATCTGCTGCTGAAGGTCGTGGATCGACTGCTGAGTCGCCGCGATGTCCTGCCGCAGTGAGTCCACGCCGGCGTTCTGCCGATCGATGACCCGTGACTGCTCGTCGAGCCGGGCCTGGGCCTGATCGAGGCGCCGCTGCTGCGCCGAGATCGTGTCCTGCAGCGCCGAGATCCTGGCCGCGTTGGGATCGCGCTTCGGTTTGGCCGCGGGCCGCGAAGTCGCCGGTCTTGCCGTGGAGGGCGAAGCTGGGGCGGAATTCGCAACGAATGCCCCGCCTGCGCTCGTCCAGGCGAGCGATGCCAGCAGGATCAGCGCGAACCGTGGAGTCGGACGGCGCAAGCGTACCTCGGAGACGGGCCGCGAGCCTCGCGGCGATCCGGACTTCGGAGTCCGGCGGAAAGTAACATAGCGACTGGACGCCCCGGTCCCGGGCGCGATCGCGCCGCCACCCCCCGGACGCCTGTGCTAGCCTCCGCGACCCGCGAAGCTCGCGCGCGACTCACGACGAGGCGCGCCGCATGTCGCTCGGCACCACGGAAGGGTCCATCCAGGAGTCGCGCCATGAAACGCACGGTCGTCACCCTCTCGATGCTCGCGATGCTGGTCTCCACCGGCTGCACCAAGAACTCGACCTCCTCCGCCATGTCGTCGGTGACCTCACTGGCCAGCAATCCGCTGATCTCGAGCCTCACCAGCAGTCTCGGGCTCAGCGCCACTCAGGCGATCGGCGGCGCCGGCGCTCTGCTCGGCCTCGCGCAGAAGAATCTGGCCGGCGCCGACTGGTCGAAGGTCGCGGGCGCGATTCCCGGCGCCAGCTCGCTGATCTCCGAGGCCAAGTCGCTCGGCGGCATCTCGAAGTTCACGGATCTCGCCGGATTGTCGAGCGCGTTCTCGAAGATGGGATTGACCGGCGATCAGGTGAAGTCGGTGTCTTCGGGATTGACGGACTTCGTGTCGAAAGCGGCGGGCCCCGATCTCGGCACCAAGCTGGCCGGAGCGATCAAGTAGCTAGAAAGTGATCTTCCAGCCCAGCGAGGCGGTGGTGATCAGCTCATGCACCTGCGCCCCGGTCGGAGTGGGTTTGCCGTCCGGGCGCGCGGGCAGCGCGGGCGCCGCCTGACTTCCGAACGCGGTAGTGAGGCCGAAGGCGAAGTCCGATCGCCACGCATGCAGCGTGGCGCCGATCGTGACGTGGTTGAGATTCCAGCTGGTGATCGAAGCGCCGGGCTCCTGCCCCACGTCTCGTGCGCTCCGATCCGTGTGGTAGCTGGCGAACCCCGCCAGGATCGGATTGAAGTCATGCTCGAGTCCAA
>DATKAB010000038.1 GCA_035498555.1 Candidatus Sulfotelmatobacter sp. | reverse complement strand
CTTGCGGGCACCACCGGGAGATGTGTGACGAATGATGCGCGTGGTGCCGAGAGAGGTCAAGCGCTTTCGATTGGCGCGCATCGTGACATGACCTTAGGATCGCGCGAACCCTCAACGTCGCCGGAGACCGATTGCCCAGCCACGCACCGAAGACCCTGCGCCCGCAGGACGAAGTCTCGCACTACCTCGCCCGATCGGCGGCACATTCTGTTCATGCGCAACGTCCCCGGCCCCGCCGGACGATTGGACGGCATCACGCTCAGCATGTCCGCCGAGACCGGTGTGGAAACCGACAGCATGCTCACGCCGGGACGGGCGCTGAATGTCGGCTGGAGCGGCGACAGCCGCGGGGTCCTCTACCTCGACGGCACCGATCCGGTCCAAAACGTCTGCCTTCAGCGTTTCGGCGGCGCGGCCGCGGTTCACCTCACGAACTTCACCGAGGGTCAGGTCCTCTCCTGTGTCAGCTCTCCCGACGGCAGGAAGATCGCAATCTCGCGACAAGTCGGATCGTCCGCGAACGTCTGGGTGTCCAATGCGGACGGTTCCCATCGGGTTCAGGTGAGCCACTTCGCCGATCTGCGCGTGTTCCTCGTGGAGTGGATGCCCGACAGCCGGCGGGTGGCGATCGGCGCGGGCACATCGAACCGCGACGCGGTGCTGGTCAGGAAGTTCCGGTAGCGGAGGTCCTCCGGTGGGCAAGCTGACGCTGAAAGTCATCGGCACGGTTCGCAACGGGCGCACCTCGACCGAGGATGCAGATTGGGGCGCGCTCGAATCGGTGATCGAGATGCGTCCGGCATACGCGGCTGGACTGCAGGGGCTCGAGCAGTTCAGCCACGTGCTCGTGATCTTCTACATGCACCACGATCTGGATGGTGAGCCGCCCGCGCTGGTGCGGCGCCCGCGGGGGCGCGCCGACATGCCGCTGCTCGGCGTGTTCGCCCAGCGCGGGCGGATGCGTCCCAACCCAATCGGGGTGACGGCCGTGGAGATCGTCGCGGCCGAGCCGGGTCGCCTGCGCGTGCGCGGGCTCGACGCGATCGATGGAACCCCGGTGCTCGACTTGAAGCCCTATGCGCCGGTGTTCGATCGGCGCGAGGCACGCGTGCCGTCCTGGATCGACGAGCTGATGAAGGGTTATTTCTAGCGCGCGTCGACCAGCGCCCGGGCCCGCGCGAAGCGTTCATTCCACATGTCACGTGTGAGCCGGCGCGTGTTGGTGTTCTGCCGGCTCGGGTGATAGGAGCAGAGCAGCGTCGTACGTGGATCGAGCGTGTATTCGGCGCCGTGCGCAAAGGCGGGGCGCTTGCCGGGCGCAAGCCGATCCCACCGCCCCGAGGCACGCAACCACGCATCGTGCGCGATGCGGCCGAGCACCATCACCACGCGCAGTTCCTTCAGCAAACGGATCTCGGCCTCGAGATACGGCCGGCAATTCTCGAGCTCACGCGGCTTGGGCTTGTTCCCGGGCGGGGCACAGCGCCCGGCCGCGCTGATCCAGCACCCGGCGAGCTTCATGCCATCGTCGCGGCTCACCGAATTCGCCTGACTGGCGAAGCCGTGCGCATGGAGCGCCGCGTAGAGCCAGTCGCCGCTCGAATCGCCGGTGAATACGCGTCCGGTGCGGTTGCCACCGTGCGCGGCTGGCGCCAGCCCGACGATCAGCAGCCGCGCCCTCGGGTCGCCGAAGCCGGGAACGGGCTTTCCCCAGTAGGTCTGGTCGGCGAACTCACGCTTCTTCTTCTTCGCGATCGCCGCGCAATAGCGTCGCAGCCGCGGACACAGCTCGCAGCGAACGATGGCGCGTTCGAGGCTCGCGAGCGTTCGCAGCTTACCGAGTCCCCAACCACGCGAAGCGACGCACGGATTCCTGGCCCGCACCCGCGACTCGGACGAAGTAGATCCCCGCAGTGGCTGTGCCGCCGCGATCCCGTTCCCCGCGCCAAACGACGCTGGCCGGGCCCGCGGCCACCGCCTGACTCCAGATGCGTCGGCCGCTCGTGTCGAGAATCTCGAACCGCGCGTTCGGCGATGTCACCTGAATGCTGAAACTCATCATGCCGCTGCCGGGGTTGGGGGCCACGGCCATCGCTGCGGTTCCCGCCGCGATCGGCTCGAGCGAGACCAACGCGAACTCCCCCGCACCGAGCGAGAGCGAACTCGCATCGGCGGTGGCCGGGGCGGCCGCGTTGGGGTAGAAGACGTTCTGCCCGCGGTCCACGATCGTCGCGCGATAGCCATTCAGGCCGAGCGCGATCGTCCGTCCCGTCAGCGAATCGCTGTTGGCCACCAACACGTACTTTTCGCCTCCTGGCCCTTCGAACTCTCCGATTGCCGCGCGGCCTGAAACGTTCACGATCCAATCGTCCGGCGTAAATGGAAGGCCGCCCATCGGCACCGAGCCCGAGTGCGTCGTCCGCCGCCAGCGCGAACTCGCGAGTATCACCCCGGCCTGGCGCACCCCCTCGTTGAATCGCCTCAGCCGGTCGTACCACGGGCTCGGCTGGCCATCGCCACCCATGATCGCCGTGCCCCAGTTGAACGCCGGATCCGGATCCGGCGGCCAGTAGGTGAAGTAGCCGATGCCTCGCGCGCCGTAGGCGAGCAGCTGGCTCACCTGCCACGACACCTCGCCGAGCGTGAGGGGACGGTAGCTCGAATGAGGGATGAGCTGAATGATGGCCCAGAACGGCAGGCCATGCGCGTCGGCCACCGAGCGCAGGATCGCCGCGTTCTCCACGAACTGTCCCCGATCTCCAGTCACCGTGAAGTCGTAGTGATCGGCGCACAGCACCGCAGGGTGCACGAGCTCGGCGTAGCTCGTGACGGTGTCCGCGAACGAGACACCGGTCGGATAGATCACGCGACCGCTCAGATTGTTCCACGCCGGGTGAATCGGATCGCGCTGGCGCAAAGATTCGCGCAACCGGTGCAACAGCGGCCACTCCGACGCCGGTGGCTCGTCGCCCAGGTAGTACCCCCAGAAGGCCGGGTGGTCGCGATAGTCGGCGACCACCTGGTCGAGCGTGTCTTCGAACGTCGGGAGCCAGTGCCAGGCTCCGTTGAAGCGGTCGTCCCAGATCAAGCAGCGGATACCGTGAGCGCCGGCGAAATCGAGACGCGTGAGGTTGTCCGCGAGTTGGCCCTGATCGAGCCACGCAGGTAGCGCGAGGTTGAACGACAGATCCGCCATCTGAGCCAGACGGGCTTCAGTGGTGGAATCGGCGGGCGGGCTCAGCCAGCCGAACAGCGTGAACGCCGCGGTGTCGGCGGGCGCGGGCTCGGCGAGCGCCGCTGCCGGTGTGAGCGTCAAACCCAACAGTGCCAGCGCGCCAGTCGCGAAAACTCGCCAGCGCGGCCCCACGGGCTCCCTCACTTGCCACCCCCGAACCCAGACCCTAGATTCCGGCCCGTGTTCGGCCGATTGCGCGACGTCCTGCTCGGGGCTCCCAAGAATCTCCTCGACCCGCGCATCCACCACAATCTGGCGCTCATCGCCTTCTTCGCCTGGGTGGGACTGGGTTCCGACGGCCTGTCTTCGTCATGCTACGGCCCGGAAGAAGCTTACCTCAGCCTCGGCCTGCACACGCACCTCGCCGTCTACCTGATGCTGGCGACGGTGATCACCGTCTTTCTCATCTCCGCCTCCTACAGCCAGATCATCGAGCTGTTTCCGAGCGGTGGTGGCGGCTATCTGGTCGCGACCAAACTGCTCGGCCCTTACCCCGGCGTGGTTTCCGGCTGCGCGCTGGTGGTGGACTACGTGATGACGATCGCGATCTCGGTGGCCTCGGGGGTCGACGCGATCTTCTCGCTGCTCGCGCCCGAATGGCAGGTCCTCAAGGTGCCCACCGAGATGCTCATCATCGCCACGCTCACCACCCTCAACATCCGCGGGGTCAAGGAATCGGTGATGGTGCTCACCCCGATCTTCCTCAGTTTCATCCTGAGTCACCTGCTGATGGTGGGCGCCGGATTCTTCACTCACGTCGGCCAGACCGGCCACCTGGTGTTCGACACCGTGCGTGACACGCGTTCCGCGGTTCACGAGCTGGGCCTCACGGGCGTGCTGATCGTGTTCATGCGGGCGTTCTCGCTGGGGGGCGGCACCTACACCGGCATCGAGGCGGTGAGCAACGGCGTACCGATTCTTCGCGAGCCGCGCGTCGAGACCGGCAAGAAGACCATGCTCTACATGGCCACCTCGCTGGCCTTCACCGCCGGCGGCATCCTGCTCTGCTATATGCTGTTCGGGGTCCACCACGAACCGGGTCGGACGCTCAACGCCACGCTGTTTCACAGCGTCGCCGGCGGCTGGAATATCCGCGGCATCCCGATCGGCTCCGGGCTCATTCTGCTGGCGCTGATCTCGGAAGGCGCGCTGCTGTTCGTGGCGGCGCAGACCGGCTTCATCGACGGGCCGCGCACACTTTCGGCGATGGGCGTGGACCAATGGGTGCCCAAGCAGTTCGCGCACCTCTCCGAGCGTCTGGTGACCCAGAACGGCGTGCTGACCATGGCGGCGGCCGCGACGCTCGCGATCCTCTACACCGGCGGGCAGGTCCGCATCCTGGTGGTCATGTACTCGATCAACGTTTTCGCCACCTTCACGCTCTCCCAGCTCGGCATGGTGCGCCACTGGTGGAACGAACGTCGCAGTCTCGCGCACTGGCATCGCCGGCTCCTGATCGCGTCGCTCGGAACGGCGGTGACCGGCGGGATCCTGTTCGTGACCGCCACGCTCAAGTTCCGCGAAGGCGGTTGGGTCACGCTGGTCGCGACCAGCATCCTGATCGCGTTCTGCCTGCTGGTGCGCCGCCACTATCGCCGGGTGCGGCGGATGCTCTCGTCGCTCGACGAGGTGCTCACCAACCTGCCGTTGCCGGAGCCCAAGGTGCAGCCGGAACTGTCGGCCGACGGGCCCACCGCGATTGTGCTGGTCGAGGCCTACGCCGGGCTCGGCATTCACACGCTGCTTTCGATCCAGCGGCTGTTCCCACGACATTTCAAGAACCTGGTGTTCTGTTCGGTGGGCCTGGTGGATTCCGGGCAGTTCAAGGGGGTTCAGGACATGCACGCCCTCGAGGAGAAGGTGAAACTGGACCTCGAGAAATACATCGGGCTGGCACAAAGGCTCGGCTATTACGCAGAGTATCGCTATACCCTCGGCACCGACCTGATCGCCGAGCTGGAAGGGATGTGCCTCGATCTGATCAAGGAGTTCCGCCGACCGGTGGTGTTCGCAGGACAGCTCGTGTTCCAGCGCGAGAACCTGTTCACGCGCTCGCTCCACCACGAGACCGCCTTCTCGATTCAACGGCGGCTTCAGTTCGCCGGTGTTCAGGTGATCATTCTGCCGATCCGCGTGTGGGAGAAGCAGCGGGCGGCTTAGCGCGAATTCGGGCGAGTGCGCGAGCGTTCGGCGCGACCACCAGGGAGGACCGATGTTCAACGTGGATCTGAGCGGGCGGCACGCGCTGGTGATGGGCGTGGCCAATCACCGCAGCCTGTCGTGGGCGATCGCGCAGGATCTTTCGAAGGCCGGCGCCGCGCTGTGCCTGACTTACGCCGGCGAGCGCCTCAAGTCCGGCGTCGAAGAGCTGGCCGCGACGCTGCCAAGCGCGATCACGCTGGAATGCGACGTGGCCCGGGATGCGCAGATCGATGCCGTTGCCCGCACGCTCGGCGAGAAGTGGGGCGCGGTGGAAATGCTGGTGCACGGCATCGCATTCGCGCGCAAGGAGGATCTCGAGGGCAGCTTCGTGGCCACGCCGCGTGAAGGCTTCCAGCTCGCGCTCGAAGTGAGCGCCTACTCGTACATCAACGTCACGAATCGCATGCTGCCGCTGCTGGAGAAGAACGGCGCCAGCATCGTGACGCTCTCCTATCTCGCCGCCAATCGCGCGGTGCGCAACTACAACGTGATGGGCAGCGCCAAGGCGGTGCTCGAGCAGGCGACGAGGCAGATGGCGATGGAGCTGGGGCCGAAGCGAATCCGCGTCAACTGCATCTCGGCCGGCCCGGTGAGCACGCTCGCGGCTCGCGGCATCCGCGGATTCACCGACATGCTGAAGGAGCACGGCGCCGCAGCACCCCTCCAGCGCAACATCACCAAAGAAGAGGTGGGCGCCGCGGGCTTGTTCCTGTTGAGCGACATGGCGAGCGGCATCACCGGTACGACGCTCTACGTGGACGCCGGGTGGCACATCCTGGGCCTGTAGAGTCCTCGCCGGCGGCGACGGACTCCTTGCGTTCCGGCGCCAACACGGCCGAGCTGCGCCTCGCCCGAAGGCTTGGCACGTTCGACATCACCATGATCGTGATGGGCGGGATCATCGGTTCGGGCATCTTCGTGACGCCTTCGGTGGTCGCGCGCCAGCTCCACTCGACCGTGCTGCTGCTCGCCGCCTGGATGTTCGGGGGACTCATCGCACTTGCCGGCGCCTTCATCTGGGCCGAGCTGGCGGCGCGGCGACCGCTGGCCGGCGGGCAGTACGCCTATCTGCGCGAGGCCTATCACCCGCTGGTCGCGTTCCTCTACGGCTGGGCGCTGCTGCTCGTGATCCAGACCGGCGGCATGGCGGCGGGCGCGGTGACGTTCGCGCGCTATCTCAGCGGCCTGGTGCCGCTGCCGATCCCGGAGCCGGCGATCGCGGTGATCCTGCTCGCCGCGCTCACGCTGATCAACATCGCCGGCGTGCGGGCGGGCAGCACGGTGCAGAGTGGTTTCATGCTGCTCAAGATCCTGGCGATCGTCGCGTGGATCGCCTGCGGCCTGGCTCTCGCCGCCACGCGCGGCGGACCCGGCATCGTCTCGGGAGGGGAGACGATCTCGCCGCCCGCGCCGCCCCCGACTCCCCCGCTCTCGCTCGCACTCGCCGCGCTGTTCGGGGCCGCCATGGTTCCGGTGCTGTTCTCATACGGAGGCTGGCAGACCGCGACCTTCGTCGCGGCAGAAGTGCGCGACCCGGCTCGCGCCTTGCCGCGCGGACTGCTGATCGGTGTGCTGGGCGTGATCGTCCTCTACGTCGCGGCCAATCTCGTCTGTGTCCGCGTGCTCGGGATCGAGGGACTCGCCGCATCGACGCGCCCGGCCACCGACATCATGAGCGCGGCGTTGGGCGAACCCGGCGCGCGCCTGATCTCGGCCGGCATCGCGATCTCGGCCGCCGGATTCCTGAGCCAGAGCATGCTGACCGCGCCGCGCGTCTACTACGCGATGGCCGATCATGGGCTGTTCTTCCGGCCGGTGGCCTGGCTCCATCCCCGATCGCACGCGCCGGTGGTGGCGATCGGGCTGCAGGGCTTGCTGGCGATCGTGATCGCGCTGACCGGCGGCTTCGAGCAGATCCTGAGCTACGTGGTGTCGGCGGACTGGATCTTCTTCGGACTCACCGCCTGCGCGGTCTTCGCGCTGCGCCGGCACGACGCGGCGACCGGGGCGGCCGCTCGTGCTCCGGGCGCGGTGCCGCTGATTCCGGGCCATCCCTGGACCACGCTCGGCTTCGGGCTGATCAGCGCTCTGCTGGTGATCAACACCATCGTTCACTACCCGGCCAACACCGCGATTGGAATGGGCATTCTGCTTCTCGGTGTGCCGGTCTATTTCTTCTGGAGCCGGCGCGCGTCGCGGCACTCCCGTCCATGAGCCCGCTCCAGCGCCGCGATTTCCTTCGCCTGATGGCGCTGCAGATGGCGGCGTGGTCGCTGGGATGTGGCCGGCACGAGGGCGGGCTGCCCCCGAATCCGCACGCGAATCTATGGCTCGGCGACGATTTCACGATGGGCCACCGCCTGCGCGACGGAATGCTGCCTTCGAGCGCCGGCGCCGCCCTCGAACCGGCCTGCGACGCGATCGTGGTCGGTGGCGGCATCAGCGGCCTCACCGCTGCCTGGCAGCTCGCCAAGGCCGGCCGTCGCGTGACGGTGCTCGAGCAGGCGCGCGAGATCGGCGGGAACGCCAAATCGGCCGAGTGGGGCGACATCCGCTATTCGATCGGCGCGGCCTACTTCACGCGCCCCGACCCGGGCAGCGCGCTCGAGACGCTCTATCGCGAGCTGGGCGTGCTCGAGCGCGCGGTCCAGGTGCCGAAGGGCGAGGTGTTCTTCGACCGCAGGCTGGTCGAGCACTTCTGGGACGGCACCACGGAATCCGCCGCCCAGGCCATCTCGGCGACGAAAGGGATCGCCGATGCGTGGAGAAAGATGGTCGCCACCCGCTATCCGGAGATCCCCTGGACCGAAAGGACGGAAGGCTGGCCGCGCGCCGAGTTCGAGCGGCTCGATGCATTGCCGTTCTCGAGCTATCTCGAGCGGCTGGGGGCGCCCGGGCACGTCCGCCAATTCTGCGAATACTACTGCTGGTCGTCGTTCGGCGGCTCGGCCAAGGAGATCTCGACCTACGCCGCGCTGAACTTCCTGACCGCCGAGTTCGGCGACATCCTGGCCCTCCCGGGAGGAAATTCAGGAATCGCGCGGGCGCTGGGCGAGGCGCTGCGGGCGAAGGGCGTGAACCTCGTCACCGACACGCTGGCTTCGCGAGTGCGAAGCGTCGAGCGCGGCGTCGAAGTCACCGCCTTCACCGGCGAGCGCCCGCGGCGCTTTCCCGCTCGCGCCTGCGTGGCGGCGGTGCCGCGATTCATGGCCGCGCGGATCGTGGAGGACTTCCCGCAGGAGCGCGCCGCGCAGGTGGCCGAGATGAAGTGGCGCGCCTATCTCGTGGCCAACGTGCTTCTCAGACGTCGGCCTTCAGTGGAGTGGTACGACTCGTATCGTATCGAGCCGCTCGATCCCCACACGGCGGCATGGACCGATCTCATCATCGCCGACTTCGTCGCTTCGCCGAAGAGCGGGCACAGCGTGCTCACCGCCTATCGCGCGCTTCCCTATGACGGCGGACGGAGCGAGCTCTTCGCCGCGACCTCGCCGGCCGGCTACCGCGACGCGGTGCGCCACGACCTGCAGCCGTGGCTCGCAGCGATCGGGCTCTCGGATCGCGACATCGTCGACATCAACATGGCGCGCTGGGGACACCCGCTGGTGCTGGCGCAACCCGGCCAGCTCGCCAGCGGGCGGCTCGAGAAGATCTCGGCGCCCTTCCAGCGCGTCGCGTTCGCGCACCAGGATCGCTTCGGCGTGCCGGCGATCGAGAACGCGATCGAGGCGGCGTTTGAGGCCGCTGGAGAGGTCGCGGCCCTCAGCTGATCCCCGGCGCCCGTCCCTCCACCGCCGTAAAGGTGCCCCATCCTTCTGCCGATACCTACCGGGATTTCGCCTGACCTGGAGGGAACCATGCTGGCGCTTTCCGGCACGCTCCAACATTTCATGCCTGTGCAGATCCTGCGCTTCCTGCAGGGCGCCCGCGCAACCGGCCGGCTCGAGATTCGCAACGACGACGAACGCGCCGACCTGTTCCTGATCGAAGGACGCTCGGCCTTCGCTCTGACCAACGGCGTCCATCTGCGGGTCGGAGACGTGCTGGTCAACGGCGGCGACATCCGCCCCGAAGCAGTCGAGCTGACGATCGCGGTGCAGCAGGATTCGCCCGGCCACCCGATCGGCAAGATGCTGGTGGACAGCGGCGCGATCAAGCCCGAACAGCTCCGTGCCGCCGTGCTCGAGGTGCAGCGCCGGATTGTCTGCCGCGTGCTGCTCTGGAAAGACGGCGAGTTCGTCTTCCATCCCGGCGAACGCGCGGCCGACGAGGACATCACGCTCGACCTCGATCTCGACCGGCTGATCCTCGACGCGCTGCGTCTCGCCGGTACGGTCGGCGAGAGTCAGTCCACCGACCTCGCCGCCTGAGCGGCGCCAGCCTCCTAGAGCTCTCGTCCCCACGGTGGTCCGCGACGCGCTTGAGCACGTCGCTCGTTCCAGTCATTGTGCGCGACCATGAAAGCCGTGCGCATGGTGGGCCCAGGCCGGCCGCTCGAGCTCCAGCAGATCCCCGCTCCCGAGCCCCGGCCCGGCGAAGTCCGCGTTGCGATTCGCGCCGCCGGCATTTGCCACTCGGACGCGCACTACCGAGCCGGGATCGCGCCGATGGGCCCGCTACCGCTCACCCTGGGTCACGAGATCGCGGGTGTGGTCGAGAAGCTCGGCCCCGGAGTCAGCACGCACGCGATCGGCGCCCGCGTTTGCCTCCACTACTTCACGAGCTGCGGCCGCTGTGCGGAGTGCTCGGCCGGTCACGAACAGTTCTGCGAGCACTACGCCATGTTGGGCCACCACCGGGACGGCGGCTTCGCGGAATACGTGACGGCGCCGGCGCGGAATGCCGTGTTTCTTCCCGACCGCATCGCGTTCGAACACGGCGCGATCCTGATGTGCTCGTCCGCCACCTCACTTCACGCGCTCGCCAGGGCCCGGCTCGCGCCCGGCGAAACCGTGGCGGTGTTCGGGTGCGGAGGGCTCGGCATGTCGGCGATTCAACTTGCGCGGGCGCTCGGCGCCCGCGAGGTGTTCGGGGTGGACATCCGCGCCGAGCCGTTATCGGCGGTGAGGAAACACGGCGCGATTCCGGTCGACGCGAGCGCCGGGGATCCGGTGGCGGCGCTCCGGCACCTCACGAATCAACGAGGTGTGGACGTGGCTCTGGAGCTCGCCGGACTGCCGGCCACCATGCGCCAGGCGCTGCAAGCCCTGGCGCCGCTCGGGCGCGTAGTCCTGGTCGGGATCTCCGACCGCGCGCTCGAGATCGATCCCTATCGCGAAGTGATCGGCCGCGAGGCGGAGCTGATCGGCTGCAACGACCATCATCTCGACGAGCTCCACGAGCTGCTCGCGCTCGCGCAATCGGGCGGGCTCGACCTCGGCTCGGCCATTACGCGGCGCGTGCCGCTCGAGGCCGACGCGATCAACGCGGTACTCGACGACCTCGACCGTTTCGAGGCCGGGACTCGGGCGGTCGTCGTCCCTTGAGCCCCTGATTATCTCGGCGGTTCGGCCGGCGGAATACCTCCGCCGGACCGGCGTACTTCCTTTCAAGTCGGCTCCCGAACTCCAGCAGTGTCGGACCCACCGGAACAGGAGGAACGCCATGAAACGCAGATTCGAACTCGGGCTGCTCGCCCTGCTGGTGATCGGCCCCGCGCTGGCCGGTTCGAGCCGCGCGAATGCCACCCCCACGCTCGACCACGTGGACGGCACGCTGCTCGACGTGCGCGTGATCGTCGACGGCACGCCGGCGCCGCTATTCCTCAAGCCCGGCAACTGGGACCGCGATTACTTCCAGGCCTTCAAGAACAAGACCTACTCGCTCCAGATCACCAACAACTCCGGCGAACGCGTCGCCGCGCTGATCGCGGTGGACGGCTTGAACGTGGTGAATGGTCAGCACACCCGGCTCGCCAACAACGAAGCGATGTATGTGCTCGGGCCGTATCAGACCGCCACGATTCGCGGCTGGCGCACCTCGCTCAGCGACGTTCGCAGCTTCGTGTTCGTCGACGAAGAGCGCTCGTATGCGTCGCGCACCGATCAGGCGAACGGCGACATGGGCTGGATCCGGGTGCTCTCGTTCCGCGAGCAGCCGCAGCGCGTGACCTGGCGCGACGACCAGCGGGGGCAGAAGGAACGATCCGAGCTGCAGGGCGGCGGACCTTCGCCGAGCGACGAATCCGGCAGCCGCGCCAAGGCCGCCCCCGCCCCGACCGCCCAGTCACCCGAGAGCGGCGACCTGCGCGCCGACCGGCAGAGCGACGAGTCGCGCGGGGCTCCGAGGAACGACGCCGCGCCCGGCACCGGCTGGGGCGACCACCGCTACGATCCGGTGCAGCGCACGGAGTTCATGGCCGCCGCCTACCCGACCGATCAGCTGGTGCTGCGCTACGAATACGCCTCGGGCCTGCGCGCGCTAGGGATCTTCCCGCGGCAGCCGCGGGTGTGGGAGCGCGAACGGGGCGAGCTGGGCTTCGCTCAGCCGCCGCGCTGGTAGTGGAGCACGGGGCGGACGCCGTCCTCCCCGCCATTTCCCGCGCAGGCGCCAGCATGAAGATGCCCTCCTCGGCAACGCCGCCGGG
>DATKAB010000037.1 GCA_035498555.1 Candidatus Sulfotelmatobacter sp. | reverse complement strand
CGGCCTGTTGGCCATCGGCATCAGGCGCGTGCCGATATCCAATGGCACTGCAGTGCCGCTGTCGTTCGAGAGAAGCAGCTGATCCTGCGCCACTCCCGTGACCCTTAGGGTCGCGGGACCTACTCCAACCCGGACGGTCTCGAGCAATGCGATGAGCCCAGGGTCGAAGACGCTGACGGGAACATCGAGGGTCAATGCCGGCACTGTGACGGGCGCGCTCACCGTCGCGCCGGCCCGATAGAAGTTTATCACCGCGTCCGTCGCGGGAACTTGGGTGGTATCTCCTGCACCCTTGCTCTTGTACACCATGATCTCGAATCGCGGCGCTATCGGTCGTGCCATCGTGGGCTCCGCACTTGGAGAGTCTTGCGCGATGGGGGTCGCGGAGCGGCATATCAATGCTCGCCCCCCCCTCTGAAAGAGTCAAGACATATCGGAACCCGGTTCGTTCACGACGCCGGGCCCCATTCCGGCAACTTGGAACGGGAGGCGAGGCGAAGGCGCGCGGCAGTACCGCCCCCGCCCCGCGCCGTTCAGCGCCGCGCGACGCGGGCCGATAACAAGACATGCCCTCCGCGTTCCGGTCCGCTCTGTGCGCGCTCGCGTTGATCCTTGTGGTCGGCCCCGCGCTCGCTGGCCCCGGGGCCAGCACCGCCTCGCTCACCACCTGCGCCGCCACCCGCACCGATCCCGATTCGTTCCCCGACCCGTTCTCGCGGCCGAGCGCCGCATTGATGGCGCCCGGGGCGACGCGATCGTTCCAGATCCAGCCGAACGGGGATCTCTACAACGGCGTGTGGAGCGTGCGCATCACGGCCGCCGAAGACGGCCGCGCGGCCACGCCGCCTCATCGCATCGCCTACGAACAGCGCTGGCTGCCGGTCGCCTACTGGGCCGAGCACGGGCATGCGTTGCGCTGGGACTTCGAAGCCGTGGCTCAGCTCATGCCCGAGTCGCCGCTCGTGACTCTTGAGCGCTCGATCAACGACGCCTGGATCGCGTGGCGAGACCGCCCTGCGATCGCGATCGAGCAGAAGGGATTGCTCGAGCGAGTCGGCGATCGGCTCGATCGCGTGGAGGTGAGTTCCTCGCGGCGCATCTTCCTGCGCGACGACGAAGTGCGGCCGATGGCGGCGTCGTTCGAGGCGCGCGTCACCAATCCCGATCGAGTCGCGCACGTGGCGCGGCTGGTGGTGAGATTTGCGGAGGCCGACGCGCCGCAGCCGTGGCGCGAAGACCTCCGCCATCGCCCGAAGCCACTGGTCTGGGGCTGGGCCGATACCGCCGCGACGGTGGCGATCGGGATTCGCGCGAGAGCTGAAGCCGATTCGCTCGCTCGCGGCATCACGCTCGCCCCCGGCGAGTCGCGCGTCATTCGCTTCGTGTTCGCCACACACCCGGTGCCGGTCGCGAAGCTCGTCGACTGGGCGCGCGCGCCGCATGAGCAGCGCGTCGCCGAGACGCGCGCGTTCTGGCAGCGCGAGGTCGCCCGCGGCATGACACTCGAGCTGGGAGACCCCGAAGTGGAACGCGCGGTGGCGGCGGCGCGAGTGGTGCTGCTGTCGCTGCGCGAGCGCCGCTCGGGCAACTGGGTGCCGCTCGGCGGTCCGTTCCATTACCGCGACGTCTGGCTGCGCGACGGCGCGCGCGCGATCCAGGCGCTGGCGTTGAACGGCTACGTGGAAGAGTCGCGTGACATGGCGCGCGGATTCCTGACGTGGCAGTGGGCGCATGGCCCGTTCGTGAGCCAGAGCGGGCAGTTGGACGGCACCGGCCAGGCACTATGGGTGTTCGAGCAGGCGATGCTGCGCCCCTATCCCGCGCCGGACGTGGATCGATTCGCTCGGTCGGCGTGGAACGCGGTCGAATGGTGCGAGCGCGTGCGCGCGATCGATCGCGAGAGTGGAGCGAAGTTCTCGAACATGCTGCCCAAGACCGATCCGCACGACGCCGAGCTGGTCGACGCGCAGCTGGTCGGCAACGACGCCTGGGCGCTGGCCGGCTATCGCTCGGCGGAGCGATT
>DATKAB010000036.1 GCA_035498555.1 Candidatus Sulfotelmatobacter sp. | reverse complement strand
GCACTCGCCGCGCTGGGAATCACCTCGTGCGCAACGACCGGTACGAGCACGGGAATCAGCGCGGGAGTCGAGATCTCCAGCGCTCCTCCGGCACCCACCATTTCGTACGGCGAGCATGCGCGCTGGCGCTATCTGACCGATTCCGGCGTGTACGTGCTCGACGACGACTCCGCCGAGTACGACATGTTCCGGTTTGGAACCTGGACCTACCTGTACGGCAACGGCTACTGGTATCGCGGTTCGAGCTACGGCGGCCCGTTCGTGGCGGTGAACGTTCGACTCGTGCCGCACCGGATCTTCGAGATCCGTGACCGCGACTACCGCTGGAGAAACCATCCGCAGGCGTGGCGCCCTTCGGACCACGATCGGGATCGCGATCGGAACTGACCGGATCGCCTCGGAGCGGGCCGGACGGCCGCCACGAGCACCACGCGGCGTGCCTCTGGCAACGCGGACGACCGGGTATGGCGGGTGAGCGGGAGGAGCGGTCGTCGGCTGAGCCACTCGGGGCAATTGCGCCAAACCGCGTCGCGCATCCCGGCATCCAAGCGCGGCGGAGGCTGCCCATGAGACCGCAAGGCCAGATGCTTGCAGCACTGCTCGCGGCGGCGGCGGTGTTTCCGTCGCTCCCATCGACCGCTCGTGCCGACTGGGCGCAGGTCCCCGAGATTCCCACCACTCAACTGTTTTCGATGTTCGCGAACGGCGACACCATCGCGGCCGCGGTCGATACCGCCGTTTATCTGAGCGTGGACGCCGGCGCGACCTGGCGGAAGTCGGCGCGGCCGGTGAGCGGCGCCGGAGCCATCGAAGCGCTGCTCGTTCACGACGGCCGGCTGTACGCAGGGATCTTCAAGCACGGAGCGTTCGTCAGCGACGATTTGGGTGCGAGCTGGAGCGACTTCAACCAGGGGCTGGTAGGAGGGGTGCTCGATTCACAGCTCGACATCGTGGATTTCGTGGTGCGAGGGGACAGCCTGTTCGCGGGCACGGCCGGCGCCGGCGTCTACCTGCGGGCGATTCACGGGCCGAGCGCATGGAGCCACTTTGGGGAAGTGTTCGAGCCCAATCAGGCTTCGACGCTCAATAGCCTGGCGCTGGGAGGCGGTCGGCTGCTCGCGATGGGGGGCGCCAACGGCATGGTTTTCTTCCGCGATCCCGGCGATCCCGAATGGACCGTCTCCAACCTCGACAACGTGGGCATTCACGCCGGTCTCCAGGCCACCACCGCGGCCTGGACCGGCACCGGCTGGGTGGTGGGCAGCAATCTCGGCCTGTTCCACAGCACGGCCGGTCAGGAGCCGTGGACGCGCGTGGATCTGGGGCTCGGCCCGGTCAACTGGAGCACTTTCGTGACTCAGGGCGGCCATCTGATCGGCGCGTTCGATCTCTCCACTCTGGCGGAGATCGAGCAAAGCGATGACAACGGCGCCACCTGGCACAGCCCGGAGGTCTTCGGCGGCGCCTTCATCCGCGGTCTTGGGATCAGCGCCGGCCAGCTCTACGCCGCGCGTGGCGATGGCCTGTGGCGCCGCGCTCTGGGGACCGTGTCGGTCGCGACCTACGATCGCGCGAACAACCTGCGATTCGCGCTGGCCGGTCCCCAACCAGTTCGAGAGCGCGCGAGGCTGGCGTTCGAGCTTCCCGAGTCCGGCCGCGCGACACTCGAGCTGTTCGACGTGAGCGGACGGGCGGTTGCCGAGCCGATTCAAGGCACGTGGCCGGCGGGGGCGCACGAACTCTGGCTGGACGCGAGCCGGCTCGGCGCGGGAGTCTACTACGCGAGACTCACCGCCGCCGGCCAGATGCGCTCGCTGCGGCTCGTGCACCTTCGCTAGCGCGCGGATGCATCGCGTCGCACCGGAGCTCCCATGAACGAAGTGCGTCAGTTCCTCCGCCACGCGAATGCCACCATCGCCTACCGCGGCGCCAAGGCGACACGTGGCGCGCCACCCGAGTTCGCGAACTTCAAGGCCAGCCCCACCACCCGCACCCCGCTCGAGATCCTGGCTCACATCGGCGATCTGCTCGAGGTCTCGGCGGCGCGGCTCCGTGGCCCGGCCAGGTGGAAGGACACCGAGCCCGACACCTGGGAGCGTCAAGTCAGCCGATTCCATGCCGCGCTTCGCTCGATCGACGAGTCGCTCGCCTCGGGCGATCCGATCGAGGTGCCGCTCGAGCAGTGGTATCAGGGTCCGTTCGCCGACTCGCTCACCCACGTGGGGCAGCTGGCGATGCTGCGCCGCATGGCGGGCTTCCCGATGAAGGGCGAGTCCTATTTCTTCGCCGACATCCGTGCCGGGCACGTCGGACCCGATCAGCCGCCGGCGGAGTCGAAATACGAGTTCGATTGATCGCTGGTCCCGGCGGCGGATCGGGAAGCGGTGATCCGCCGGCCCTAGGCGTCGAGGGCCGCGCGGTCTCCGGGGGGTCGCGCGCGGCGCGCGCGGCGCCAGGCGCCCGGCGACTCCCCGACCGCCCGGCGAAACGCGCGCGAGAAAGCCGCCTCGCTCTCGTAGCCGACATCCAGCGCGATGTCGTTGACCTTGGTGTCGGTGTCGCGCAATCGCCCGGCAGCGACCTGCATGCGCCAGCGCGCCAGGTATTGCATCGGCGGCTGCCCGATGAAGTGGACGAACCGCTCGTGCAGGACCGAGCGTGAAATCGCGGCGGCTTCTCCGAGGCGCTCGAGCGTCCAGCTCTCGGCAGGACGCTCGTGCATCAGCGCCAGCGCGCGTCCCACCGCCGGGTCGCGCAGGCCGGCCAGCCACCCCGGCTGGTCGGGAGGAAGCGAGTCGGCATAGCGACGCAGCACCTCGACGAACAGCATCTCGCTCATGCGCTCGAGCACCGCCTCGCCGCCCGGTCGCTTGCGGCTCGACTCCTCGACCACCGCGCGCAGCAGGTGGGCGACCCACGAAGAGGCATCCGAGAACAGCCCGGGCATGCGAAGCACCTTCGGCATCGAGGACAGAAGGGGGTTGAACGGCCGGGCGTCGCAGCCCAGGAACCCGCAGACCACCGTGGTTTCGCTCGAGCCTCCGCCATCGAGCCGGGCGGTGGTCGCTCCGCTCCCGGATGCGCTCAGCGAGTAGGGAAGCTGCGCCGGCCTCGGCGCGAACTGGAGACCCCCATCCATGATCCTGGCGCGCATCCCCGGCGCGCTCGACATCACGTGGGCGTCACCCTGGGGGAACATCACGACGTCGCCTTCGCGCAGCTGCACCGGCTCCCCGTCCACCGTGGCGGCCCAGCAGGACCCGCTCGCGACCCCGTGGAACTCGATCATGTGTTCGACGCCGGGAAGGATGTGCGGGATGAGGTCGCTCGAGCGCGAGGTCTCGACCACCCAGGGGTCGGCGCCTTCGATATAGAAGAAGAACGCGCCGCGCAGCCGCACCGCGCGCAGTACGTCCGAAAGCGTGTCACGGCTCATGAATCTCTCCTGGCACCACTCCGCCTCGATCTCGTCTCCAGCGCCACCTCGGACGATCGGCATAGTTTTTCCGACGCTCGAACAAGCGTCAAGATGCGCGCGCCGGCATCTCGATGTCATTCAAATAGGGCCGCCGCACTCCTAGCGATCGGAGGATCCCATGAGCACGAATCCGGTTCCGGCGGCCGCCGCGAAGCTCCCCGTCTTGTTCCGAGGCATGCATCGGGCGGCTGTCACCCTGGCCCTGGTGCTTGCGGCGGGGGCCGCCTCGGGCTGCTCGAGCGGCGGGTCGCCCATGGCGCCGGTCGCCGCCGGCGGTGGAGGAGGCGGCATGGGGGGCGGTGGTGGATCGGGCGGCATGTCATTCAGCTTCGGTCCCTTCGGCGCCCAGCAATCGGCGCAGCTCACTTTCCCGAACGCCGGCACCTTCGGCTATCACTGCATCGCGCATCAAGCCATGGGAATGGTGGGCTCCGTGGCGGTCGACGCCGCGGGCAGCGATTCCGCGGTAGTCCAGATCGGGCTGAGCGGCCTCAGCTTCAGCCCGTCGTCCGCGCACATCAAACCGGGCGGATACGTCCGCTGGATCAACGTCTCGAGCCTGACCAATCACACGGTGACCAACAATTGATTCGCCCGCCGGACGTGGCGCGCAGTCAGACGAACGGCACGAGGTTCCCGACGCTCGGCAAAGTGCGGGAATCGTCGCTTCGCATCTGCATTGCCGTCGGAGAATTCTGATTCCCTTCACCTCTACCCCAGGAGAATTCCATGTCCGTGACCCAGACCGTGTCCTCCCCGGATTTCGAAACCATCAAGAAGCGCCAGCAGGCGACGTGGGCGGCGGGCGATTTCGGCCGCATCGGGGTGCTGCTCCAGATCGTGGGCGAGACGCTGTGCGAAGCCGTGGATCTCGGCTCCAACGATCGTGTGATCGACGTCGCGGCCGGCAACGGCAACGCTTCGCTCGCCGCCGCTCGCCGCTTCGCCGACGTCACTTCGACCGACTACGTGCCCGAGCTGCTCGAGCAGGGATTCCGTCGTGCCGAGATCGACGGATTGACCATGCGCACCCAGGTGGCGGACGCCGAGCACTTGCCGTTTCCAGATGCCTCGTTCGACGTCGCGCTCTCGACTTTCGGAATCATGTTCACGCCCCATCAGGAGCGCGCCGCCGCGGAGATCGCCCGCGTGGTGCGACCGGGCGGCCGTATCGGCATGGCCAACTGGACGCCCGACGGATTCGTGGGCGAGTTGTTCAAGGTGATGTCGCGATTCGTTCCGCCGCCGGCCGGGGTGCGTCCGCCCTTCGAATGGGGCACTCGCGAGCGCCTGGCCGAACTATTCCGTGGCTCCGCCCGGATCATGAACATCGAGAAGAAGCAGTTCACGTTCCGTAATCCGTCCGCCGAGCACTGGATTGAACTGTTCCGTGACTACTACGGACCGACCCAGCGGGCGTTCGCGGCGCTGGACGAGGCGGGAAAACGGGCACTGCACCAGGCGCTGCTCGAGCTGCTGGCGAGCTTCGACCGCGGCGGACGCGGCAGCCTGGTGGTACCCGCCGACTATCTCGAGGTCGTGATTCGTCGCGCCTGACGAACCCCCCACTCGCGGTATCATCGCCGCGCAGGTACGGGATCGCCGAGGATCGGCCCGGTCCCGGATCTGCGCGGCGATTCGTCGTGCCCAGAACTCGACGAAAACAGGAGATGCCCGATGGCGGAAACGGTGGTTCACGCGGCGCGCGAGGAGCGGATCGATGGCTCCTCGGGACTCAAGTTGTTCATTCGCTCATGGCGCCCGAGCGAGAGGGCCCGCGCGGTGGTCCTGATCGTTCCCGGCTTCAACGCGCACAGCGGCCAGTACGGCTGGGTGGCCGAGCAGCTCACCAGCCACGGCCTGGCGGTCTACGCGGTGGACCTGCGCGGGCGGGGAAAATCGGAGGGCGAGCGCTTCTTCGTCGCAACCCTGTCGGACTACGTCAGCGACGTCGAGAAGCTCGCCGAAGTCGCAAAGGCCCGTGAGCCCGGGCTTCCGGTGTTCCTGCTCGGTCACAGCGCGGGCGGGGTGGTGGCCTGTCTCTACACCCTGGCGCATCAGTCCGAACTGGCCGGGCTGGTCTGCGAGAGCTTCGCGTTTCAGGTGCCCGCGCCGGACTTCGCGCTGGCCGTGCTGAAGGGGCTGAGCCATCTCGCGCCGCACGCTCACGTCCTCAAGCTCGACAACGCCGACTTCTCGCGCGATCCGGTGGCCGTCCAGGCCCTCAACGACGATCCTTTGATCGCCAACGAAGTCCAGCCGACCCAGACGGTCGC
>DATKAB010000035.1 GCA_035498555.1 Candidatus Sulfotelmatobacter sp. | reverse complement strand
GGGTGAGTTGCGATCCCGGCATCCTAGGCCAGCGCCAACGGCGCGGCGAGCCTCGCCGCCCCGGCGCGGTCAGAGCGGCGCCGGACGCGGGCCGCTACCGGTACATCGACTTGATCGCGCCCCAGGTGGAGCGCGAGGTGGGAGTTACCGAGACGCACTGAAGGGTCTTCTCACACGAATGAGGGTTCTGACCGGGATCGCAGTCGACGAAAGTCCGCTGAGGCGTTACACCGGGCTGCCAGGTGAGCAGGTCGCTATTGGTGCCGGCCTTCGGCTGCACGAGAAAGGAATTACCGAGTCCGGGATTCTGATCGAATTCTACGATCCGCAGGACGATGCACATCGGATCGGAGCAGCCGGCACAGGCGCCTGCGCCCACCGTCTTCGAATGATTGATCACCACCTTCGCGACGCGTAGCTCGCGGCCGGCAAGCACCGCGACCGGAGCAGCAACGGCACAAACCATCTGGGCTCGAGCCCCGTTTGGGCTGGGGAAGCCCGAGGTGTAGGTGCTTCCGCCAGAAGCGGCGCCCTGCCAGGGGTCGAGGCACGAACTCGCCGGGTCGGTGGTGAAGTCGAAGCTGGCGTGCAGGGCGCTCGGCGGACCCGAACGGCAGCCTGTGGCGAGGTTCCACCAGGGGGCCAGACTCGCGCCGCTGCTCATCAGGAAGATGTCCGCCTGCATCGCCACGACCGCGGGAATGTCAGTCGGCAGGGTCGCCGAGATCACGAATTCGTCGAATCCCGTGTTGGTGTCACAAGCGAATACCTTGTTGTTGATCGCCCCGTCGCCGTAACACTGGTCCCAATTGAGAGCGATGCTGCCGCCGCTCGAGATCACCTGGGCGGAGGCCTGGAAGGCTCCGAACATCAGCGCGGCGGATGCGAGAACCAGAATCTTCATGGGCGGCTCCTTCGGCCGGTGCCAGCGCTACCGATACATCGACTTGATCGCGCCCCAGGTGGAGCGCGAGGTGGACGTGACTGCCGGGCAGGTGAGGTCTTTCTCGCAATGGGGAGGCTGGCACTCAATCACGCGATGCGCCGACGCCCCGGTCTGCCAGGTGAGCAGATCACTGTCGGTCCCGGGATTCGGAAGGATCAGGAAGGAGTTGCCGCCAGGCATTCCTGGCTGCTGATCGAGTTCGACCGAATTGAGCATCATGCACATCGGATCCGCGCACCCGGCACATGCGCCCGTGCCCACGGTCTTCGTGTGCGAGATTCGTACCCGCGCGAGGAACAACTCATGATTGGCGAACACGGCGACCGGCGCCACGACGGCGCAGACCATGCGGAGCCGCGCGAGGTTGGGAACACCGAATTGCTGCGAGACGTAGTTCGATCCGCCGCTAGCTTGGCCCTGCCACGGGTCCACGCACGAGCTCGTCGAGCCAGTGGGCGTGAAGAAAACACTGAACGCGCTCGGCGGGCCCGCGCGACAGCCGGTGGAGGTCCCAGAAGCGGGGTCGAGGTTCCACCACGGAGCGAGGTTCGCGTTGCTGGCCGCCAGATCGACGACCACTGAGATCGCAACCAGCGCAGGGATATCGGCGGGCGGGGTGGCCGAGATCACGAATTCGTCGAATCCCGTATTGGTGTTGCATGCGAAGACCTTATTGTAGACCGGCCCGTCGCCGTAGCACTGGTCCCAGTTGATGGCCACGCTTCCGAGGGCCTGGGACTGAGCGCGTGTCGCGGTGGGGAGCAATGCCAGAACGGCGAGGGCGGGCAGAAGCGTCTTCATGGGCGGCTCCTTCGGGCACGGTCGAAGGTCGGCACGGCAGGGGCGGGGGAAGTCGAGCCGCGAACGCCTCAAGTCTAGGCCCCGGTTCCTCGCGACCGCAATGCCGAAATCCGCGTTTCGGCTACCCAAAGGCACCGCGGGCCGGCTCCGATGGGAACCGGCCCGCGGGATGTCAACGAGCGCTCAGCGCCTCAATTCTCGTCCAGCCATTTCTTCCACGCCTGATTGTTGAAGGGCCGGCCGAGGAAGCATTCCACCAACTCGGCCGCCGGCTTCGAGCCGCCCGGCGCCAGCACGCAGTCGCGGTACTGAGTCGCCGCTCCCGGCGCCAGCAGATTGTTCGAGTCGAAGTGCGCGAACAGATCCTTCGCGATCACCAGTGACCACATGTAGGTGTAGTAGACCGCCGAGTACCCATCGAGGTGGCCGAACGAGCACTGCCAGTGGGTGCCCTCGACGAACGGGAACGGCTGGTACTTGTTCACCATCTCGCGGATCAGCGCGCTGGTGTCGAGCGTCTTGGGATCGCGGTCGTAGCAGGCGAGCGAGGTTCCGGCGTAGACCATCTGGCGGCGCACTTGCAGTCCCTTGCCAAAGTCGTTGGCGCGATTCATCTGGTTCACCAGCTCGGCCGGGATCGGCTGGCCGGTCTGATAGTGCCTGGCGAACGAAGCCAGAACCGCGGGGTTCTTGGTCCACTCTTCGAGCATCTGCGACGGGGCTTCCACGAAATCCTGTTCGGTGCGGATGCCGCCGATGCCGATCCAGCGGTGGTGCCCCGAGAACAGCGCGTGCAGCAGGTGGCCGAACTCGTGGAAGAACGTGGTGACGTCGCTGTATTCCATGAGCCCCGGGTCGCCCGCCTGCCCGCCGGGGAAGTTGCAGACCAGACAGGCCTCGGGAATCTGCCGGCCCTCGAGCCCGGTGCGAACGTCGAATTCAGCGGCGTGGTTGTACTTGTTGGCGCGCGGGTGCAGATCGAAGTAGAAGCGCCCCGCGAGCTTTCCGCCGTCGTACATCTCGTAGCATTCGACCGACGGATCCCACACCGGCACGTCGGGCGCCGGCCGGAACTCGACGCCGAACATGCGGCTGGTCACGTCGAGCACGCCCTTCTTCACCTCGTCGAACGGGAAGTAGGGGCGCACCGACTGCGAGTCGAAGTTGTAGTCGGACTTCCGCACCTGCTCCATGTAGTAGACGTTTTCCCAAAGCTGAACCGCGGTCGCGCCCGGCGTGTCCTTGCGCTTGCGATCGAGCAGCACCTGATACTCGCGCTGGTTGCGCTCGCCCGAGGCCTGCACCACGCCGTCGATGAAGTCGCTGGCGTTCTTGGCGGTGCCCACCATCTTGTCGGCGGTAATGTAGTCGGCCCAGGTCGGGAAGCCGATCAGCTTCGCCAGCTCGTCGCGCTTTGCGATCATCTGTTTCAGCACGTCGATGTTCTTGGGGTACGCGCGATTGTTGTACTCCATGTACATCTTCTTGCGGAATTCTTCGTTCTTCGCGTAGGTGCTGACCGGCACCGCGTCGGGATAGTCGATGGTCAGCGTGATGCTCCCGTCGGCGGCGGGCTTGTGGCGGTCGATGAAGTCCTTGGGGAGTCCGTCGAGCTCGGCGGCGCTCTTCGCGATCACGGTGCGCTTGTCGTCACGGATGTTGCGATCGAACGCCTGGCTGATCTCGACCAGCTCGGCCTGGAGCTTCTTCACCTTCTCGCGCGTCGCGGGATCCTTGTCGACGCCGGCCAGCCGAAAGTCGCGCAGCGTGCGCTTCACGTAGTAGCGCGTTTCGTCATCGGCCTTGGAGACGTCGAGACCCGAAAGCGCGTCGTACACCGCGCGGTCGAGCGACAGCTCGGTGGCGTAGGCGGACACCGCCTGCTGCGCCTTCTCGGCGGCGGTGCGGACCGCCTCCTCGGGACTGACGTTCTGCATCAGGCTGGTCTGGGCGCCGGCCGCGTCGATCTGCCGGATGGCCTCGTCGTAAGGCGCCAGCGTATTCTCGACGGTGCGAGCGCCCTTCACCGCCTTGAGCTTCGCGATCGCCGCTCTGGCCTTCGCGATTCGCTGATCCTGGAGCTTCGCGAACTGCTCGGCGTTGGGCTTCGCCGCCCAGAATGGCGCGTTGTCGTCGCCGCTCGTGGCGGCGCCGGAAGCCGGCGCACCCGGTTTGGTCCCCGCCGGAGCGGCCGCGCCGGCGGCTCCCGAGTCGTGCGCCGCCATCGCCAGCAGCGCCGTGGTCACGAACATGAGCGATATACCTCGCATGGATGTTCCTCCGTGAGTCGCCCGAGTTCCGGCCATCCGGCCGGCCATGAGTAAGCCCGCGGGGAAGCGACGCGGCGGGCGAGCGGTGCACCTTAGCCGAGTCGATGCGCCGGCCGCCAGCCGGGGTCTTGCCTGCGGCGACGGGCGCGGTGGGCGGGAGTACGGGCGCGGGGCGCGCCGCGAATCAGGACCGCCGGGGCGGGCGGCTCGGGCGCATCTCGACGCGGCTGTAGAGGGCGCGCGCCGGCGAGCGCAGCAGGTCGAGCACCACCTCGGCGACGTCGGCGGGAGTGAGCGCCCAGTCCGACTTCTGCGACGAGCCGCTGCCAAAGTCGGTGGCGACGCTGCCCGGCATCAGATAGGAGACGCGGATGTTGTCGTAGCGCACTTCCTGCATCAGCGCTTCGCTGAATCCATTGAGCCCGAACTTGCTGGCGTTGTAGGCGGCGCCGTTCGGAAACGCGTTGCGCCCGGCCAGCGAGGAGATGTTGAAGATGTAGCCGCCGCCGCGCTTCTTCATCTGAGCAATCGCGGCATGGCAGCAGTAGAAGACGCCGTTGAGATTGGTTTCGATGACGGCGCGCCATTCGTCGGGGCGCAGGTCGGCGACCGGTCCGAAGATGCCGACCCCGGCATTGTTGACCAGCACGTCGCAGCCGCCGGCGCGCTTCTCGACCTCGCCGAACAGTTTGGCCACCGAATCCTCGGAGCGCACGTCGCAGGCCACGCCGATTGCGCCGTGGCCGACCTCGCGCGCCGCCCGCGCCGCGTCATCGGCGCCCCGCGCCGTGAGCACGACGGTCGCGCCCTCGGCGGCCAGCGCTTCTACGATCCCGCGGCCGATGCCGCGATTGCCTCCGGTGACTACGGCGACCTTGCCATCCAGAACGCCCATCCGGATCTCCCTGGCCCGAGAGGCCTGCGCGTCAGGACTACTGTTGAGGTTCGTGCTCCCACAGCCGCTCGACGCTCTTCAACACACTGGGATGCCGCAGCCACTGGTACCACGCCATGCCGGCCGCGGCGAGCAGATTGGCGATCAGCACCGACCAGGGCGCCAGCCGCCCGATCATCTGGGTGCCGAGCGCGGCGTCGGCCACGAACACGCCGAGCTGGAGACTCAGGAACAGCACCAGCAGCACGAAGAACATGATCGGGAAACGCTCGAAGAGATTCATGAGCTGGGAGAACACGATGCCCACCGCGACGAAGGCCACGAAATGGACCGCAGTGTAGGCGGCGATCTCGAGCGGGGCGATGATCGGTCCGTTGGCGGCGACCGCGGCGCCGTGCAAGAGCACGGTCCCGAGCAGGGCAGGGGTGTAGAGCGGTCGTCCGGCGGCCACGTCCAGCACCAGGAACCACACCGCGACGACCAACGCGCCGATCATCCCGGTGAAGAGTCCATCCAGCAGCATGTCGCTGTTGCGCGAAACGCGCACGGCCGGGTCCGATGCCTGTCCGACGGTCATGAGGTCCTCCACTTGATTCGAGCGAGAGGCAATGCTCTCACCCGGCGGCCTGATTCCCTCCGATTACGGCCGGCGACCAGGTCCTCTCGAGCCGACCGGACCTTGCGATTGGGATGCTCTCGCAGGAGATCCGGATCAGCGTAGCGGGGGGCACCGGCAGTTCGGTTCCGGTCAAATGGGACGCGAGGCGGCCGATCAGGGGCTGATGACCCACCATCAGCACGTGACCCGATGCGATGCCGCGGTCACTCAACGCCTGTAGGACGTCTTCGGGCTCGCACTCGGGGCCGAGCTCCGGGAGGCCTTCGATCGCGAGCGCGCCGTTCAACCGCTGCGCCACCAGCTCGGCGGTTTCGCGCGCGCGCGCGAGCGGACTGGAGAACAGGCGAGTTGGACGGGGGCCGGCCGCGACCTGATTGGCGATCCATGCCACGTTTGACCGGCCGCGCTCGGTGAGGCGCCGAGCGGCGTCTCCGCCCTCTGACGCCGGGGCGGCATCCCCATGGCGAAGCAGGTCGATCACGATGGCCATCTGTGACTTTACAAGGCTACGTCCGGGACTCCGGACGGGCAATGGCGGAATTGACGGACGGCCTCGCCGCCGGTCCCGAGTTCAGTGGGAGCTGCCGGAAAGGGCTTCGAGCCCCTGTCGGGCCTGGGCGTCCCCGGGGTCCCGGCGCAACGCCGCCCGGAACTCGCGCTCGGCCCCGGCGCGGTCGCCTTGCCGGAGCGCGATCCAGCCGAGGCGCGACTCGTAGCGCGGCACCTCGGGATCCACCCGATGGGCCGCTTCCAAGTGCTGGCGCGCGGCGCTCCAGTGGCCATCGATCATGTCGAGCTGGGAGAGGATGCTGGAGGCCCCCGAATTGGCCGGCGACGAGGCGGCCATGCGCTCGAGCTCGGCGCGGGTCTGTTCGCGCGCCGTCGAGTCCGCCAGCTCGCGGCCCATCACCGCCATGCCGGTGCGCCCGGCGCGCACGTGGCGGTAGCCGAACGAATCGGCCAGCGCGGCGAACCGCCCGCCGCGGCGGAGATAGAGCGCGGCCGCGTCGTCGAGGAACGCCAGCGTCCAGCTCGAATCGGCCTCGACGATGTCGAGCGAGACGTCGTAGGCGCCGTGGAGGCGGCGCAGCAGCGCCCACTCGAACCGATGTTCGGTTTCGAGCGTGTGCCAGGCGCCGGCGTCGTTGAGCATCAGGCCGGCGAGGCGGCGATCCTCGGCGGTGCCGGTCTGGTGGATGTCTATGAACGGCAGCCGATCGCGCTCCGGCCAGAAGCGCCACAGCAGATAGCCGCCGAACTCGAAGTGATTGAAGCCCGGGCCGCGGATGCCATGGGCCTGCATGAAGTCGGTGGCCGCCGCCGGGTACGAGCTCGGCAGCACGCCCATGCCGAGCGGCAGATCGGTGCGCCGCCAGTCGGCGATCCGCCCGGCGAGCAGCAGCGCCACGACCAGCGCCGCGCGTGACCGCGCCGGGCGCAGCCACGATGGCCAGCGGAGGTCGGACGCGAGTGCCGCGGCGCCGCGCGCGAGGTAGGGCGCCGCGACCACCGCCCACACGCTCACGAAGCGCTGATTCCACAACCCGAGCACCGAGAACAGCGCGCACGACAGCAGCTCGGCCAGATCCCAGCCGCGGCGCCGCGCGCGCAGCGCGGCGAGCAACGGCCAGAGCGGAAGCAGCGCGGCGTATCCAGTCGTGGCCAGGAATTTCCAGTCCACCGGCTGCAGCTCGCCGATCGTCCGGTAGATGGTTTCGTTGCGCCACACGAACGCGTAAGTGAACGGCTCCGCCAGCGCGCGCCAGCCGAACGGATTGACCAGGCACGCGGCCAGCGCCGCCAGCGCCACCCACTCGAGCCGTGGCCGGCGCGACGAACGCTCGAAGCGATCGTTGAGCGCGTGAATGCCGAGCAAGGCGAACAGCATCCAGTAGGAGATGTGCGAGTTGGCCCATACCCAGGCGACCGCGATCAGCCACCAAGAGCGATCGGGTGGGAACGTTGGCCCGCGTTCGGAAGTTACCCCGCCGGGCTCCGCGCGCCGCGCTTCGAGAATCCACACCGTCAGCGCGATCAGCACCGCGGCCAGCGTTTCGGGCCGGGCGTAGACGCGATGGCGGTAGACCAGCGCCGCCCAGCCGATCATCAGCAGCGCCGCGAAGCCGCGGGCACCAAGTCGGCGCGCGGTGAGCCAGCACAGCGTGAACGCGCCGAGCGTGGTGGCCCAGCGCCAGAGCTGGAGCCCGGTCATGCCGGCCGCGGCCCAGAACGGCCAGAGGAGAGCGCGGAACGCCCACGAGGGCAGCACCTGGCGCACGCCGTAGGTCGGCCAGGTCCACTCGTTGGTCATGGGGATCCGGTGCTGGCTCCAGATCACCTTGCCGACCAGCAGGTGCTGCCAGAAGTCGGTGTCGGTCATCCGGAACGTGACGTCGATTACGATGCAGGCGGCGAGCGCCGCGAGCCCGGCTAGCATCGCCGGGTGCAGGAGCGGCGCGGCGGGCAGGGGCGCCGGCGCATCTCGGCGCGCGCGCGAAACCCCGGAGTGGCGGCGCTGGGAGCGCGGTCGACCCGCGTCGCGACCGGGATGGCTGCGTGGGCTCATGCGGCGGCGATGCTCCCTGGGCCTGGCCTGAGTGACGGACGATCGACGGCGCGATTGACCGCGATCGCGAACGACATGTCAACCGCGGCGTTTGCCGTGGCTTGACGCGTTCGATAGTGTTCTTCGCCACTTCGACGCGCGAATGGCCGCGAGCCCGGCAAGGAGTGCGCTTCCCGCCCATGAAGAGCCCTTATCTCGATCTGTTGAGTCGCCGCGTATTGGTGTTCGACGGCGCCATGGGCACGCAGCTCCACGCCGCCAACCTGTCCGCCGCCGACTACGGCGG
>DATKAB010000034.1 GCA_035498555.1 Candidatus Sulfotelmatobacter sp. | reverse complement strand
TAGCGCGCCTTTTCCACGGCAGGGACGGACAGGACGATGGGCTCGGCGCGTAGATCGAGCCAGAGCAGCGAATAGGGAGTGTCGCTGTTGGGCGTGATGATCGCCGTGTCCTCGTACGTGAATACGCGGGCTTCGTTCTTGATCTGGTTGAACGGGGCTTTGAACTGGCCGGAGTTCCGGTCCACGGCGTACTCGTACATCACCGCGTAGTTCATCACGATCGGCAGTCCGTAGATGAAGCCCTCTTCGGCGATGGCTTTGGTTTCGGCGGGCGTGATCTCCGCAGCGCGTGCGTTCGTGAGCGCCAGCACGGCGGCGATAGCGAGCAGCGAACGGGACAACAGCATGGTTGGCACTCCTCCTTGGCGTGGGCGCTGGTGTGGTGGGTGGCAGTTTGGGACGATCAGGGGGAAGCTTGTTAGCCGGACTCGCCGCGTGCGGCAAGGACGGTGGTCAGGTCATTGGCCTCGAGCGGTGGAGGACGTTCGACACCGTCCGCGCCACGTTCCTCTCGGGCGGCGGGCTCTTGCCCATGAAGGGGCTGGAGGCCCCTGCGCGAGCGTCAGAGGCCGTCGCGACGATCCACGAACAGAGTCTTCTCATCGAGGGCTACCGCCAACCCGACTGGCGGATGAAATTCACTTCCCAGCGCGTCGCAGTCGAGACCACCGAGGGGCATCTCGTCGAAGAGCGCGCGAACCCCAGGCGGTCGTTTGCCGGCCACACCCTCTGGACGCCGTGGGACCTCATGGACGTCGCGTACTTCAACGGCTATGCACGCTGGACCTATCTGACGACGCCATTTTTCATGGCGATGCCGGGCTTCCAGGTTACCGAGATCGAACCTTGGAAAGAGGAGGCGGAGACGTGGCGCGGGCTTCGCGTTCGGTTTCCCGAGGACATCGCCGGCCACAGCGTCGAGCAGGAATTCTACTTCGGCCCCGATCTCCTGCTACGCCGCCACGACTATCGCTTCGAGATCGGGGGAGGCGTCCCCGTGGCGCAGTACGTGCACGACCTGGTTGAGGCGAACGGGTTCCGGTTCCCGTCCAAGCGCCGCGCCTACGTGCGGAGCCCCCGAGGGAACCCCATCCATGACCTTCTCCTCATCTCGATCGATATCCGCGATTACCACGTCGAGAGGCGCTAGGACGGTGTTGCGGGCTTCTTGCGCGGCGATGAGACAAGCCTTCGAGGCGCGCTTCTCGCCGTGGCGTGCGAGATAGCGGACGAACCACATCATCGACGCTGGCCACTTCGTGCGGGAGACCGACACACCGTCGCCAAGCTGATGCGCGCCTTCCTCGCCAAGCACGTCGCGAGGAAATAGCCCACGCGCAGCTGGCGACCATGCCCGGCCAGGCTCGCGCACGAATCTGCCGCGATCCCCTACCGTGGGCGACGGGAGCGGGCTACAACTGACCGCGAGTAGAGAACCGACGTCACGGCGACCGCCGCCCCGGCGGCTGAAGGAGAGTCACCGATGAGCACGATCACGACGAAGGACGGGACGCAGATCTACTACAAGGACTGGGGTACGGGGCAGCCGGTCGTCTTCAGCCATGGCTGGCCGTTGAGCGCCGACGCTTTCGAGGACCAGATGTTCTTTCTCGCCTCGCGCGGCTACCGCTGCATTGCGCACGACCGTCGCGGCCACGGACGCTCCAGCCAGCCGTGGCACGGCAACGACCTCGACACCTACGCCGACGATCTCGCGGCGCTCACCGAAGCGCTCGATCTCAAGAACGCGGTGCACGTCGGCCATTCGACCGGCGGCGGCGAGGTCACCCGTTACCTCGGCCGCCACGGCACCAAACGCGTCGCCCGGGCCGTGTTGATCGGCGCCATTCCCCCGCTGATGCTCAAGACGGCTGCGAATCCCGCCGGCCTGCCGATCGAGGTGTTCGACCAGCTACGCGCCAACGTCGTCGCCGACCGCTCCACGTTCTGGAGGGACCTGAGCCTACCCTTCTACGGGTACAACCGGCCCGGCGCGAAGATCTCCGAAGGCGTGCGCGAATCGTTCTGGCTGCAGAGCATGATGGCCGGCTTCCCGGCGTCGTACTTCTGCATCAAGGCGTTCTCTGAGACCGACCTCACCGAGGACCTCAAGAAGATCGACGTGCCGACGCTCATCCTGCACGGCGACGACGACCAGATCGTGCCGATCGGCGCCGCCGCGCTGCTGTCCTCCAAGCTGGTCAAGAACGCCAGGCTCAAGGTCTACAAGGGCGCGCCGCACGGCATGTGCACGACGCTCAAGGACGAAGTGAATGCCGATTTGCTGGCATTCCTCGAGTCCTGAGTCACGCAAAGCGAGGAGGCTTCGATGGTCATCAGCCGCAACGACACCGCGGTCGTCTTCATCGACCCGCAAAACGAGGTGTTGAGCGAGCAGGGCGCCGCCTGGGCAGCGGTCGGCGCCAGCGTCACGGCGAACAAAACGGTCGAGAACATCGAACGGCTCTTCCAGGCCGCGAAGCAACACGGCTTCGAGGTGTTCATCTCGCCGCACTACTTCTTTCCGACCGACCGCGGCTGGAAGCTCAACGGACCGCTGGAAGAAATAGAGCATCGGGACAGGATGTTCGCGCGCCGCGGCGTCTTGGATCTCGACGGGCTCATCGGCTCGGGCGCCGATTGGCTGGAGCGGTTCAAGCCCTACATCGACGACGGCAAGACCATCGTGGTCAGCCCGCACCGCGTCTGGGGGCCGCAGACCAACGACCTCACCTTGCAACTGCGCAAGCGCGGCATCGGCAAAGTCATCCTCGGTGGCATGCTGGCGAACATGTGCGTCGAATCACATTTACGCGATCTGCTCGAGCAGGGTTTCGAGGTGCTGGTGGTGACCGATGCGACGGCGGGTCCCCGGCATCCCGAGTGGGGCGACGGCTACCAGGCGGCGATCGTCAACTATGCATTCCTCGCACATGCGATGCTCCCCACCGACGCCGTCGTCGACGCCATCGTGCAGGCTGGTCGCAGCGCATGAAGAGACTTCACGGGCGAGTGGCATTGGTGACCGGTGGCAGCAGCGGTCTCGGCCTGGCGACGGCGCGGCGGTTCACCGCGGAGGGCGCGCAGGTGTTCATCACCGGTCGGCGCGCGGCGGAGTTGGATGCGGCGGTGGCACAGATCGGCGGTGACACCGTCGGCATCCGTGGTGATGTCTCGAACCTGGCGGACCTCGATCGGCTCTACGAGACGATCGGCCAGCGCGCCGGTCGGCTCGACGTCCTCTTCGCCAACGCCGGCCTCGGCGAGTTCGCGCCGCTCGGTCGGATCAACGAAGCGCACTTCGACAAGGCGTTTGGCGTCAACGTCAAGGGCACGCTCTTCACCGTGCAGAAGGCACTGCCGCTGATGCCGGACGGAGCGTCGATCGTCATCAACGGCTCGATGGTCTCCATCAAGGGCATTCCTGCCTTCGGCGTCTACGCGGCGACCAAGGCCGCCTTGCGGTCGTTCGCGCGCACGTGGTCGGTCGACCTCAAGGCGCGCAGGATCCGTGTCAACGTCGTCAGTCCGGGGACGGTCGTCACACCAGGCTACAAGGATTCCCTCGGCCTGAACGACGAGCAGATCCGGGCGATGGAATCGGACGTGGCGGCGACCGCGCCGCTCGGGCGCGCGGGGACACCGGACGAGATCGCACAGGCGGTCGTGTTCCTCGCCTCGGAGGAGAGCAGCTACATCACCGGCATCGAGCTGTTCGTCGATGGCGGCGTGAGCCAGATCTAGTGCACC
>DATKAB010000033.1 GCA_035498555.1 Candidatus Sulfotelmatobacter sp. | reverse complement strand
CAGCTACACGATCCAGGCGTGGCATGGACCGGAGTGGCAGATCGCGCAGACCTCGCTCAACGCGACGCGCGACACGGTCGTGAATCTCACGATGACGCGCTTTGACGACCTGCGTCCGCGCGGCTGGTACTCGGGCGACCTCCACGTGCACACGGCCCACCCTCCGATCCAGTATTCATTGGACCCTTTGCAGACGCTGCGCGTGGCTCATGCAGAAGGTCTCTCGGTCGTCGAGGTGCTCAACAACGATGACGACGATGAGTTCGAAGGTGAGCCGAGCGGCGTTTCGGACTCGCTCGCGACGCTCTACTACTCGTACGAATATCGCAACCAGTTCGGCGGGCACGCGGCGCTGGCCGGACTGGTGAGCCCGATCGGCTCGGGTTGCTGCGCGAGCAACGAGGCGCCCTGGCCGATGCTCGTCGACATTCAGCAGCTACTGGCGCCGCAGGGCGGGCTGATGGTGCTCGCGCATCCGGTCACCACCAGCGACTACGAGGCACGCAGCGGCTGGCCGGGCATGGGTCTCGGCCGCGAGATGCAGGTGCTGGCGGCGCTCGGGGGCGTCGGCGCGCTCGACGTGGTCTCGTACAGCAACGATCCCGACACGATGTTCACCCAGTGGTACGACCTGCTCTCGAGCGGGCTCGACGTTCCCGCCTCGGCGGGAACCGACTGCGTGATGAACTGGGTGACCGACCTGCCCCCCGGCGGCTGGCGCGTGTACGCGAACGTCGCGCCCGGCGCGCAGACGTTTCACTCCCGGTGGCTGGCGGCGGTGGGGGCCGGTCGCACCTTCGTGACCAGCGGCCCGCTGATTCCGCGCTTCGAGATCGCGGGAATCGCCCCGGGGGGGACGCTCGATGTTCCGAGCGACACGATCGCGCGCCCGGTGCGGATCGAGGCCGAGTGCGTGTTCGGCATCAGCAGGATCGCCTTGATCGCCGACGGTGTCGAACGCTGGACCGCGACGCTCAACGGAGCGACCCACGTCGACACCAGCTTCACGTTCGAGAGCGACACGCCGAGATGGATGGCCGTGCGCGTGGACGGAATGACCGCGCCGGCGATGCTGCTCGGGTTGGTGCCGGTGGCGCACACCAGCGCCGTGCGTGTCACGCGCGCGGGCGATCGGCGCCCGCTCGCCGCATCCTGCGCGCGCGCATGGGACGCGGTGCAGCGCTACGAAGACTTCGCGATCGTAACCGGCGATCATGCGACCTCGTGGCCGGCCTGGGAGCACGATTCGCTCCTCGCGCGCACCGCCCGCGCCCGGGCGTTCTATGGGCGGCCCTTCGTGCTGGCGAGCGGTTCATTTTCGAGGCTGACAACCGATGACAGTCATCTGCGCTGGAGCGCATCGCACGATCCCGAGGCCTTCGACCGTGTGCGTTACGAAGCCGACTTCGACACGTTGTCGGGCCTTCCGGCCCCGTTCCGGGTGACCACCGACGACACGACGATGATCGTCTCGCTGCCCCGCTTCGGGCTGTGGTGGTGTCGCGTCTACGCCGTGGACCGGGGCGGCAACCGGACGCTGATCACGGGAGGCACGTTCGCGATTGCCGGGGGGACGGCGGACGTCGCCAGCAACACCCCGGGTCGCGCGAAGATCTTCGCGTTTCCGAATCCGGCTCGCGGCCCTGTACGCCTGACCGGCTTTGGCGACGACGTCGCCGTGTATGACCTGGGCGGCCGGCGCGTGGCGTCGCTCGGGGACGGCATCGTGCGCGACGGGGGCGGCCACGACTGGCAGATCACGCACTCCTCGCGGCCGGCGCCGGGCGTGTACCTGGCGCGCAGCGCCGCGACCGGCGCGAACGTGCGGGTGGTGGTGTTGCCGTAGGGGCGCGTGGCCCGGGCGCCAGCCCCGATACGTTCGCCACTCTCCCGAGCCCGCTCAGTTCACGACCACGATCCGCACCTCGCGCTGGTCCGCAACCGATTCCAGCCGCGCAATGAACATCCCCGCATGCACCGGCCGTCCCTCGGCATCGCGAAGGTCCCAGCCGAGCGCATGCGCGCCGGCGGAGAACGAACTGCTGGCGAGGGAGCGCACCATGCGGCCCTCCACGTCGTAGATCCGCAGCGCGACCACCGCGTCGCGAGGAATGCCGAAGCCCAGCGTCACCCGGCCGCGCGCGGGATTGGGCACGGGGGCGGCGAGGAACAGATCGCGGGGCAACGAAGAGCCCAGGATCCCGGCGATCATCGAGGGCGTCAGCACCGCGAACGGACTTTCGTTGCCGTTCACGTCGACGGCGGAGAGCTTGTACGTCATCCCGGCGGGTCCCGGATCGACGTAGCCGGTATCGGCCTGCGCAACGATGAGGGTTGCGCTGCCCGGGACGAACGATGGCGAGCTGCCACGATAGAGCCGGTAGTACCAGAAGTCGGGTTCGCTGTTCGGATCCCAGTGAAGGTGGGTGGAGCCGCCGGCGACCGCGCCAAGGAACGGAGACGGGACGGCGGGCGGCAGGTTGTCCACGGAATAGCCGGAGTCGGCCCGACACTCGAAGTAAGTGGCGGGCGCGGCCGTGAGCGCGCGGAGCAGGAAGGTCGATTCGTAGGAACCGGTGCCGCCCGAATCGACCAGAGTCGGCGCCACGACGTCGTAGGCATTGTCGCCGGTGGCGGCCACGGTCAGCAGATAGTCCCAGCCATCGAGGGCAATGCCCGTGGGCGCCGCGGGCGCCGCGGGTCGCAAGGCGGCGGCGCCGGCGGGGCTCTTCACACGGGTCGCGGCGCGCAGGGGATCGACGCGCCGGTAGAGCGCGTAGCCGGTGATGGGAGTCGCCGAGCCGGCAAGGTCGACCCCGTTGGCCTCGAATCGCAACCGAACCTGTCGGCCCTGGTCGTTGCCGACATCGGTGATGTTGGTGATCTCCTGGGGGAAGCCGAGCATCTGGATCCGGTTGTTACCGACTTCCGACTCGTAGAGTTCGTGCCCGGAGGCGGCGAGGCCGACGGGGGCGGAAAAGGCGCCTCCGGATTCCCCGCCGGTCGAGAACTGGCTCACGTAGGCGCCGGTGTTGGTGAAGTGCTGAATCCGGTTGTTTCCCGCGTCGGCGACCCAGACATCCCCGAACATGTCGAAGGCAATGCCCTGAGGTGAATTGAATTGGCCGTTACCGCTGCCCGCGGAACCCCACTGGGTCACGAATGTCCCGGTGTTCGTGAACTTCTCGATTCGGTCGTTGTCGAAGTCGCTGACGTAAACGTAGTTCTGGGTGTCCACCGCCAGGTTCACCGGGCCATTGAACTGGCCGGCACCGCTGCCGGCGGTTCCCCATTGCAGCACGTACGTTCCGGTCCCGCTGAACTTCTGGATCCGATTGTTCCCCGTGTCGGCGACATAGACGTTGCCGGCGGCATCCACGGCGACGCCCTCCGGACTGATGAACTTGCCGTTGGTCGAACCCGAGCTGCCCCACTTGGCCAGGAAGGTGCCCATCCCGTTGAATTTCTGGACGCGATTGTTGCCGAACTCCACGACGAACACGTTGGCAGAACCGTCGACCGCCACGCCGAAAGGCTGGTTGAACTGTCCGTCGCCGCTGCCGGGGTTACCCCACTGGAGTATGTAGCCGCCGAGGGGGCCGAACTTCTGGATCCTCTCGTTGTCCCTGTCGGTCACGTAGACGTTTCCAGAAGGGCCAATGGCCACGCTGTAGGGGCTGTCGAATTGTCCGTTGCCTCCGCCAGGGGCGCCCCATTGGGTGCAGTATCCGGGAGCGGACTCCGCGGCCGCGATAGTCTCGGTCGAAAGGCAGAGCAGGAGCGAAAGCAGCGGGGTGAGTGGACGCAAGGCGTGCCTCCTCGGCAAGACGGGCGATTTCGAGCGCGAGTTCGGCTCGTCGCGGCCTTCCTGGCTTCGCGGGGGAGGCCACCTCGTGGATGGCGTGGGTAAGACAGTTTGCATCGCGAAGCTCGCCCGGTGCGGCGTGGGGTACTGAGTCGAATGAGCGTACAGCCGGGGCGGGCTCCTGGATAGGGGTGCCTGGTTCGGCAAGTAGAGGCGCATCGGGAAAGGAGCCGGCGGCGGGAAGCGTGATCCGTGGACGACCCGATGGAGCCTGACCGCCCACGGACACGAGTCCGAGTCGTTCCCCGCGTTACTTGCTCGCTGCGCCCTCGCGCAGCTTGTTCAGCACCTGGTCGATGCTGAAGCTGGCCGACCGCTGGCTGGGGGGGAAATCCTTGAACGTGCCGAGGAACTCGGCCACGCCGGCCTGAGCCGGCACCAGGATGTACGCGTGGTCGATGAGCCAGTCGTAGTAGGTGTTCGAAGTGATGTCGGCGCGCTCGTAGGGATCCATGCGCAGATTGAAGATCTTGGGCACCCGAAGCGGAGTAAAAGGCTCGGACCAGATCCGTAGTGTCCCCTCGGCGCGCTGTTCGGCGAACACGACCTTCCAGTTGTCGTAGCGCAGTGCGACCAGGTCGCCATCGTCGTTGAAGTAGAAGAAGCCCTTGCGCGGATCCTCGGTCGTCTGGCCGGTCAGATAGGGCAGCAAGTTGTAGCCATCGAGATGGAGCTTGAAGGTCTTGTCGCCGACCTTCATGCCCTTCAGGAGCTGCTCCTTCACGTCGGGGACCCCGGCCGCCGCGAGCAGCGTCGGCAGGAAGTCCAGGTGCGACACGATGGCGTTCTCGACCGAGCCGGCCTTCAAGTGGCCCGGCCAGCGCAGCATCGCCGGCACGCGATACGCGCCTTCCCAGTTCG
>DATKAB010000032.1 GCA_035498555.1 Candidatus Sulfotelmatobacter sp. | reverse complement strand
CGATCTCCTGATCCGCCACAGCGGCGCCAACCACAAGCGCGAGACCCTCGCCCAGTCCAAGCGTCGTCAGAGCGCGATCGATCGGCTCTGGGTATTCCTGGTGTGGCGGAACCACGTCAAGTGGTTCTCCGAGCTGCGGCGCGATCAGACGCCGGCGATGAGGCTCGGGATCGACTCGCGAAGGAGAAGCGTCAGGCAGATCCTCGAGCAGCGCCTCTTCCCCACGCGCATCGAGCTACCGGAGCGATGGGAGAAGTACTACTGGAGAACCATTCGGACGCGAGCCTTCACCCGCAACCAGCGCCACACCCTGAAATACGCGGCGTGAGTTGGTCTCCCTCGGGCCCACATCCCCGGCATCAGCAGGCGCAACTGCAATCTTCGGAGCAGGACCCTCTTGTAGGCAGGGCCGGCAGCGCGAGGAAATTGCCCCGCGCGAGCTCGGCCAGACGCTCCAGTCGCTCCGCCCGGGACTCGCGGGGCTTCTCGTCGAGCGCGCCTTCCGCACGCGCCAACAGCTCCGCTCCCGCTTCCGGCGCGTCGAACGAGAGCGGCGGCGGCGCGCCCAGCACCCGCGCCAGTCCGGCGTTCTTCGGCGTATTGCTCTCGAGCAGCACGAATGGCGTGCCGAGCGCAGCCGCGGCAATGGTGTGGTGGAAGCGCCCCGACACCAGCAGGGCCGCGCTCGCAATGGTGTCCAGCCACAGCTCGAGGCTGTCGGCTTCGAGGTGCTCGAACCTCGCGCCCGGGGCCTTCGCCAGCGCCGCCACGAACTCGCGGTCGTCGGCGGCCGGAAAGAGATTCGCGCCGGTCAGCGCAGTGACAGAGAAGCCTCGCGCGGCGAGCGCCGCGGTCAATGCGGCGTAGTTCGCGGCGTCGGACGCGCGAGCCGCCACCGATCCCGCGATCACCACGCGCTTCCCGCTGCGCCGAGAGCCGAGCGGGAAGTGGCGCGCGACGTGGAGCGGCAGGCAATCGAACGCCTCGGCGGCCGGAATGCCGGCCGCCGACAGTCGCGCAAGGCTCTCGGGCTCGCGCACCGCCACGAAATCCGCCGCCTCGTACACCTTGCGGTAGAGCCGCGCGGCGGGCGCGGCGCTCGCCAGATCTGCCGCCGGCGGATAGCACGAATGATTGATGAGCTGCACGCGCGTGCCGAGATATCTCTTCACGGCGTAGGCGACGTAGAGCAGGCGGAGGACGAACGGGCTCAGCCCGTGCAGCGAGCCCTCGCCATTGATCACCACGTGATCGGCGTACTCGATCTCGCGGAACAACCACGGGTTCTCGCTCATGAACCGGTTGAAGCATTCGACGTCGTCGAACTGCTCGAGCGTTTCGGGCCCGCCGCGGAGCCCCTGGAGCCCGGTGATCGGGACGCGATTGACCTCGTAGCCACGCTCCTGCAGCGTTTCGACGATCGCGGTGCTGGTCGCGGTGCAGCCCCAGTGATACCAGTACGAGGTGTCGTTGAGCAGCGCGACCCAGGGGCGCGAGCGGCCGGCGGGCCCGCGCGTCTCTGTGGCACGCGCCGGCAAAGGGGCAGGCGAGCGTGAGTGCTCCGCCAGCGCGGCGGCCACTCGTTGGAACACCGGTTCCCACTCTCCCGCGCGCGCCTGGCGAAAGAGCGTGACACTCGAGTACCACGGCGTGTCGTCTCGATCGAGCATCCAGCGCCAGTCGGCGACCTTCGGGAGCAGCACCCAGGTCGGAGTTCCCACCGCGCCCGCCATGTGCACCGTGGCATTGTCCACCGAGATCACGAGATCGAGCGCGGCGAGGCGCGCGGCCAGTTGATCGAGGTCACGGAGCGAGTCGGCGTCCTCCCAGTCGTGGATCTCGAGCCCGGCCTCGCGCGCCGCCTGCAATTCCTCGCGCGTGTCTCCGTACTGGAGATTGATCAGCTTCGGATTTCCGCTTCCAGAGAGCCAGGTCAATTCCGAGACCGGAATCGAGCGCGCGCGACGGACCAGCGCCTCTCTTCCGCCGCGCCAGGAGAGACCGACCTTGAGCCCGGGGCCGAGCCCGGCGTAACGGCGCCGCCAGTCCTCGACCGCCGCCGGGTCGGGCCGCAGGAACGACGCTCGCTCGGGGAAGCTCGCGAGTTGGTTGCGGAACAACCGAGGCAGGCTGCCGATCGCGATCTGGAAATCGGGTCGAGGCAGCGACGCGGGGTAATCTTCCGCGGTCTTCATCCGCGGAATCCATTGCGCGCCCGGGAAAGACCGCGCGTAGAGCGGGATCAGGCGCGCGTCGCATTCGACCACGCAGCTCCGCACCCGCTCGAGCACGTCGCTCAGGCACGACGCGAACAGGATCTCGTCGCCGACGCCCTGCTCGGCGGTGATCAGGAGCGTCGGTTCGTCCAGAGGGGATCCGTCCCAGAACCAGATCGGGAGGATCAGCTCGGCGGCGTTGCTCTTGAGCATCCGGTACTCGTACTTGCGCCAGCCCGCCTGAAGCTCGCCGCGGGTCAGCAGCGCCTGAGCCAGATTCCAGTGCGCGTCCGCCAGCTCGGGACGGATGGCAATGGCCCGCCGCGCCCGATCCTCGGCGGCTTCGAGCCGGCCGAGGTCGAGCGAAACCGTGCTGAGATTGCACCAGGCGGCGGCGGAGTCGGGTCGCACCGAAGCCGCGCGCGAGAAGGCTTCGACGGCCCGGTCGAGCCGGCCGAGCGCGCGCGCGGCGTTTCCCACCGCACCGTGCAGCTCGGCGTCATCCGGTCGCAGTTCCGCGGCGCCCGCCAGAGCATGCAGCGCCCCTTCGGCGTCGCCGGCCTCTCGTAAGGCCGCGGCGAGATTCAGGTGCACGGCCACCGGGCTCGAGTCGAGCGCGAGCGCGCGACGAAAGCTCGCGGCCGCTTCGAGCGGGCGCCGCAATCCGCGAAGCGCGTTCCCGAGCGTGTTGTGCGCGATCAGCAGCGCGGGATCCAGCTCGATGGCGCGGCGGGCGGCGCGCTCCGCTTCCTCGTCGCGGCCCAGGTTCTGAAGCGCGGCCGCCAGCTCGGCATGGCCGACCGCGGCGTTCGGGCGGGCGGCGAGCGCGCGCTCGAGCAGCGGCACCGCCTCTTCGTGGCGTCCCTCCCGCAGCGCGATTCGGCCGAGCAGGTAGAGCGAGTCGGGCTGCTCGGGGTCGCGCGTGAGCACGGCGCGGAACAGCGCCGAGGCGCGGTCGAGGTCGCCGGCGCGCAGTGAAGCATCCGCCGAGCGCAGCGTGGTGCTGACGAAATCGCTCATCGGACTCGAAGGCTGCCCTCCATGGAAGCCCCGATCGAAACCGCTAGCGCGGCGCGAGTCGCTTGGCCAGCTCGCCGAAGATCCGGTTGTAGTTCTCGGTCGCGGTGGACTCGTTGGCGTCTGCGAAAGTGGCGCCGCGGTCGAGATCGCCCTCCTTGTATCCGACCTTGATCCACGGATTGATGTGGTCGCCCTTCTGGGCGCCGAAATACACGCTGGTCACGCTCTCGCGCGGAATCTCGAGCACCAGACTGTCAGCCTGCGTGTAACGCACCGACTTCTCGTCGATCGTCAGCGTCCCGGGATGGTTCTCCCACTCCCCGGGGTGCGCATCGGACGGGATCGGCAGGTACCACGCCTCCTTGATGACGATCGGCAGCACCGCGTTCGTCATGGCGCGCTCGCGGGCCACCGAGTCCTCCGCGGCCGTGCCGGCGCCGGGCTTCGCCATGTTGCGCGCGAGCGCATCGCGCCCGCGCGAATCCATGACCGACAGCTTCAGGCCCTTCTTCAACGCGAAATGCGCATAGCCTTCCGCGCCCTCACGTACCAGGTCGCCGTGCCAGACGCCGGTCATCATGGTCTCGCGCAGCCGGAGCAGACAGCCGCCCCCCGCCACGAACTCGACCCAGACTTCGCCCTGGCCCGCGCGGCCCAGCCACACGCGATGCCAGCCGGGAGTCACCATGCCGGTGACCGCGGTGCTCTGCGCGAGGATTCCGAACGGGGTGCGATCCACGAACACGAACTCGGGCTTGAGGTCCTGAAGTTTCTGCATGTCGCGCGCCACCACCAGCCGGGCCATGCCGGGATCGGGCGGCGGCAACGAGGTGGTGTCGCGCAACACGTATCCGCGCCGTTGCTGCACCGGCTGGGCGCCGGCCGAACCCACGACTCCACACGCGATGCAGACCAGCGCGCACAGCGCGATCGAAAGCCTCATGCCCGATGAATCCTTCCTAGCGATGAAGTGAATGAAATCGAGGCCGCGCTACTTGGCCGCGGAGCCGCCGCCCTGGCGGCCCTTGATCATGCGATAGATCCACAGGATCAGCACCGCGCCCAGTGTCGCGGCGATGAATCCGGCGCCCTCGCCTTCTTTGTACCATCCAATCATCCGACCGAGGAAATTGGCGACCAGCGCACCGCCGATCCCGAGCAGCATCGTCACCCACCAGGGGCTGGGATCCTTGCCGGGCATGATGAGCTTGGCGAGCGCACCCACCACCAGACCGACCACGCAGGTCCAAAGCAGAGCGAACATGGAGTTCCTCCTTCGCTTGCCACATCGGCGTCGCCCGGAGAATCCGTTCGCAGGATGTCGTGAGTCGCCTGGTTGCCGCAGCTTCGCTCGAGTCGACGCCCTGACTGCAAAGCGAAAAATACCACATGCCTATCGGCCGGGACTCTGACAGAATTCCACCAGCGTCCGCGCCAGCCGCGAGGGAACCATGAAGCTCGAAGGTATCCACCACGTCACCTGCATCACCGGCGATGTCCTGCTCAACGTCGATTTCTACACCCGCGTGCTCGGCCTGCGTCTGGTGGGCAAGAGCGTCAATCAGGACGACCCGCTGGTCTACCACGTCTTCTACTCCGACGAGCGCGGCGATCCCGGCGCCGACATCACGTTCTTCGAGTACCGCGGCTCGGCGCCGGGACGCGCGGGCGCCGGAATGATCCATCGCGTGGCGTGGCGCGTCGGCGCGGCAGATTCGCTGGCGTTCTGGGAGCGCCGGCTCGCGAGCGAAGGCGCCTCACCACGGCGCGAAGGGGACAGCCTGCTGTTCCGCGACCCCGAAGGGCTCGAACACCAGCTGGTGGTGGATGCCAGCCACGATCCGCCGCTGATCGCCGAGCATCCCGACATTCCGCGCGAGCATGCGCTGATCGGCTTCGACGGGGTACGCGCCTACGCCCGCAACGCCGAGCGCAGCCGCGATCTGCTGGAGCGCGTGCTGGGGGCTGCGTCGCGATCGGGCACTTCGTGGGAACTGCGTGGCGCGAAGCGCGGCAGCTGGTTCGCCTTCGATCCCGCACCGGGGCCGGGCCGGCCGGGCGCCGGCACGGTTCACCACGTGGCGTGGGGCACGAGCATGGCCGAGCATCCGCGCTGGCATGAACACCTGCTCGCGGCGGGAGTCCATGCGACGCCGGTGATCGACCGCCACTTCTTCCACTCCATCTACTTCAGAGAGCCCAACGGAGTGCTGTTCGAGATCGCCGACGACGGGCCCGGCTTCGCAGGTGGCGGCTCGATCGAGGAGCTGGGGCGCAGGCTGATCCTGCCACCGTGGTTCGAGGACCAACGTGAAGAGATCGAGGCGGGGCTAACGCCCATCCCCGACCCGCGCGCGACCTGGGCGCGAAAGGCCTAGGCGCCGTCTGGAAACGCCCGGCGGGACGCCGGCGTGGAATGGCCGCGCCGGGCGCGACGAGGTTCTAGACGCAGTCTAGGCCTTCGGAGTCGTCGCGGGAGGCGCCGGCATCGACGGCCCGGCCGACCTCGTCGCGGCCTCCCGGGCCAGCTGGGCCTGCTTGGCCCGCCGGCGCTCGACCATGATCCAAAGGAACATGGCGAGGATCGCGCCGATCGCGGCGCCGCCGAACATCGGGCCGAGCCACTTCTCCTTGCGCACCATCGCCACCAGCACACCGCCGATCGCGCCGCAGCTGAGCCCAATCAGGGTCGCGCGCATCACCCGCAGCACGCGCTGCGCCCAGTCGATCAGGTGGTCGATCCACGAAATTAGCAGGACCGCGGCCGCGCCCGACAGCGCCCCGCCAATGACCTGCCGCGCGGAGTGGCCGGTGAAATAGCCGACGGCGCCGCCGACCAACGCGGCGACTCCCACCCACAACGCGAGTCGCCGGCGCACATGAACCGGAACTCTCGTCGAAGGCTGCGGTGTATTCATGCGCCGACCTTACATCCATCCTCCGGGCGCGCGCGAGTGGAATCTCTTCATCGCTCAACCGTCACTCGGCGCGTGAAATTCGTTCCGTCGAGATTGGCGCGCACCAAATAGAGCCCGGGTGGCACGCGAGCCCCGGTGTCCGAGCGGAGATTCCAGGTCAACTCGCCGCGGCCCGGCGGCAGGACTCCAGACTCGAGGGCGCGCACTCGTCGTCCTGCGATGTCACAGACGAACACCTCCACGTGCGCGGCGCGGACCATGGAGTACGAGAACACCACGCGCTCGCGCGCGGGATTCGGCCTCGACTCCGAGAACCCGAATCCCGGCGCATCGGGATCGACGCCCGTGACCTTCGCGGCGGTGAGCACCACGTTCGAGATCAGCGACCAGTTGTTGGCCTTGTCGCGCGTGCGAATCGCGAAGTAGTAGGGAACGCCGCTCGACAGTCCGCTGACCGTGAACTGCTCGGGAGAGCCGGCGGGCGACGGAAGCGGAACGCCGCCGACCGCGGTGGCCAGCGGGAAATTGATCGAAGTGATGGGCGATACCGAGTAGCGCAGATCGTACGCACTCGCCCGGCCGACCATGCTGTCGTCGCCCGGAGCGGTCCAGTGGAGCACCACGTTTGCGGCGCGCGAAGAGATGGGAACCCAGACAAGCATGGCGGACAGCAGCAACGAGATCCCGGCGCCCTGCGCACCGGCTCGGGGTGCACGAAACACACGCCCTCCCTGGCGCGCGCTGCGGGCATCAGTCGCCCGGACCACACGCCGGCGTCCCCGCGGGCGTGGGGCTCCGCATGGATCGGTGAACGTCGAGCGAGCTGGCTGGTTTCGGAGCGCGGCTGGGTGGGGTGCAGCCGCCTGGCGCCTGGGGAGTTCGGCGCGACGCTCATTCGGGTCGAGGGGACCCGGGTGAGCTGAGCTCCAACCGGCTCAGATTCAGCCGGTCCCCCGCCGGTTGCGACAAATTCGGGTCGTGCTCCGAAGATTGCGGTTGGCCGGCAGAAACCAAAGCCGTTCCAGCACTTACATCGAGTGGGAGCGAAAACCCCGCCAGGAGGTTGCGGCTCAATCGGCCGGCTCTGGCCAACCGCAATCTTCGGAGCACGACCCAAGAGTCGGAGCATGACCCAAAGAAGCGGCCCATTCCTGCCGATATCGAATGGACCAGGGAGGACATGCTCATGACAGGCCGATGGATGCCGCTCCTCGCGGCAATGGTTCTGGTCGCCGGCTGTGCCGGCACCGCGAAACTCACTCAGAAGAGCGAAGAGAAGCTGGCCGGCGGCGACGCCTGGAAGGCGTGGCAGCTGGCGGTCCGCGCGCTCGACAAGGAGCCGGGCAATCCTCAGGCGCGCGACGCCGCGACCGCCGCCGGCAACGCGATCGCGCAGGAGTGGCAGCGCAAGATCCTCGCGCTCGCCGACGTCGACAGCCTGCAGGCCGCCGATCAGGTGCTCGAGTTCGTCGATTTCCGCGGCAACGCCGCGCACTACGCCACGATCGCGGTCAGCCCCGACTGGACGAACACCGAGAAGACGCTGCGTCGTTCGGCGGCGCGCAGCCACTACGACGCGGGTCGCGTCGCTCTGGACTCACAGCGGCCGAAGCGGGCCTACATGGAGCTGGAAGAGGCGCTGCGCTTCGTCACCCCCTACCGCGACGCCGGACCGCTCGCCGACCGCGCGCTCACGAGCTCGACCACGCGGGTGGCGGTTCTGCCGTTCCGCTCCGGCCCCGACGATCCGCAGCTCGGCACGCAGGTGGCCTCGAACTGGCGCGACGCCCTCGCGCAGCAGATGGCACCGCCCAAGGTGATGTTCACCCGAGTGCTGAGCGGCGACGCGGTCGAGCGCCAGATGACGGTTTCTCAGCTCGACGGCCTGGCTCGCGGCGAGGCGGTGCGGATTGGCCGCAAGATCGGCGCCGACCGCGTGGTGTGGGGCTCGATTGGCGACGTGCGCTCGGCTCAGCGCGTTCAGTTCTTCCGCGATGTGATTTCGCGGCGCATCGTCGACAAGGATCAGGACGGGCACCAGACCGAACACTGGGTCGAGGTGCCGATCGAGGTCGTGGCTCGTGTGCGCGACGTCACGGTGAGCGGCGAGTACGAGCTGATCTCGACCAAGGACGGCGCATCGATCGCGCACCAGCAGTTCGATCGAGCGACTTCGGCCCGTGTGGTGTGGACGTCGTACCAGCCCGAGGGAGATCTCGGCGATTACGTGCTGGTCACCGACAGCGATCGCTCCGCGCATCCCGATCACGCGAAGGACGTCGAGTCGCGCTGGAAGGCGGTGTGCGGCGACGGCGTGACTCTCGCGCAGGTGCTGCAGGCGCGGCGCGCGACCCGCGAGGGCGGCGCCTACAATCACGACGCACTGGCGCGATTCGCGACCGGGGCGGCGTTCGTATTCCTCCAGGACCTGCCCCCGGCCGAGGATCTGGCGCTCGCCGCGCTCACCAAGAACTGTTCGCCTCTGCGCGACGACCTGCTCCGCCTCGACCCGATCGACGAAGTGGATCTCGGCCTGAGCGCGAGCGACGCGGGCGCCCGCTAGCGCGAAGAATTCTCCGGGAGAATTCGTCGCGGCGAGTCCTCGGTTTCCGCCGGTATGGCGGTACTGAACTCGCCGCGATTCGTTTACCGGCGATTCGACCAAATTGACTTGTTCGCTGGTGAGCCGAGGCGAAGAATGTCGGCGGACATTCTGCCCCGGAGGCTCCCCGCATGGCCGCGCATCGCCCGCACTCTGCCCGATTCACGCTGGCTCTCGCTCTGCTCTCCCTTTCGCTCGGCGCCACTTCCGCGCATGCCATCCCGATCTCGTGGGCGAGCGCCGTGAGCGGCAACTGGAACGACCCCACCAAGTGGTCGCCGCCCCAGGTGCCGACGGCGGCCGATGACGCTTCGATCACCGCGGCCGGCACCTATACGGTGACGCTCAATGTCGACGGCTCGGTCAATTCGCTGACGCTCGGAACGACCAGCGGCGCGCAGACACTATCGGGAAATTCCCACTCGCTGACGCTGGCCAGCGCCTCCACCGTCGCCAGCAATGGCGTGCTCGACCTCACCTCAGGCAATCTGAACGGCGCCGGTTCGCTTACGAATCAGGGATCACTGGTCCTGCGCGCCGCGAACGCCGCCTTGCCGCTCGACAACTTCGGCCTGATCGAGGCGCACGGGAATTCAGCGCTGAACGGCGCGCTCACCACCGAGGCCGGATCGACGCTCCGCGCGACCGGCGACGGCGCGCAGGGCGGCGCGCTCCTCACGGTGCTCAACGGATTCACCAACAACGGCGCCCTCGAGCTGACCAATGTGGCGGCCGGTCAGGGTGCCACCTTCAACGTCACCAACGGCACGTTGACCAACGCCGCAAGCGCCTCGATCAACGTCCTGGCAGGAGCGGGCGGAGGTTTCCGGACGATCGGCGCCCAGCTCGACA
>DATKAB010000031.1 GCA_035498555.1 Candidatus Sulfotelmatobacter sp. | reverse complement strand
ACGGTCGTGTTCACGGCCGAGGGGGATCTGTGGCGCGTGCCGATCGAGGGCGGTGAAGCGAAGCGCCTCACCAGCCACCTCGGCGAGGAGTCGCGCGCCGCGATCTCGCCCGACGGCAGGTGGGTCGCGTTCTCGGCCTCGTACGACGGGCCGGTCGAGGTCTACGTGATGCCGCTCGACGGCGGCCTGCCGAGGCGGCTCACCTGGGACGGCTCGCGCGCGTTGGTGCAGGGCTGGACGCCCGAGGCACGAGTGATCTATGCGAGCCGCATCACTTCGGGTCTTCCGAACACTCAGCTCTTTACACTCGATCCGGCGACGGGACGGCGCGACCCGATCCCGCTTGCCCAGGCCTCGCAGGGCGTCTACGCCGGGAAGTCGCTCATCTTCACCCGCTTCGATGCCAACAGCAGCAACACTAAGCGCTATCGCGGCGGCATGCTGCAGCAGCTGTGGGTGTGGGAGGGCGGTCGAGCCGAGGCACGGCGCCTGATGCCGCAGGATTCGGCGGTGAGTCGCTCGCCGATGATCTGGAACGATCGCGTGTACTTCGTCGGCGATCGCGACCTGACCATGAATCTGTGGTCGGTGAAGCTCGACGGCAGCGATCCGATTCAGCTCACGCACCATCAGGGCTTCGACGTTCTCGGCGCGTCGCTCTCGGATGGCCGCATCGTCTACCAGCTCGGCGCCGATCTCCGCGTCTACGAGATCGCCGCGAATCGCGACGCCGCAATCCCGATCCGGCTGGCCTCCGACCTCGACCAGGAGCGCGAGCGCTGGGTGACGAAGCCGCTCGACCTGACCACGGCGCTCCACCTTTCGGCGAACGGCGACCGCGTGGTCGCGACCACGCGCGGGCAGGTGTTCGTGCTGCCCGTGAAATCGGGGCGAATCGTTTCGGCCTCGCGGCGCCCGGGCGTGCGCTACCGCCAGGCCCGCTTCATGCCGGACGGCAAGACGCTGCTCACGCTCTCGGACGAGAGCGGCGAGGTGGAGTTCTGGAAGCTGCCCGCCAACGGCGTGGGCCAGGCGGCGCAGCTCACGAAGGACGCGCGCATCCTGCGCTGGGACGGTATCCCCTCGCCCGACGGAAAGTGGATCGCGACCAACGACAAGAACCAGATCCTGTCGCTGATCGACGCGGCGAGCGGCCGCTCGGTCGCGGTGGATTCGAGCAACACGTGGGCCGACTTCCAGGATCTGCGCTGGTCGCCCGACAGCCGCTGGCTCGCCTACGCCAAGGGCGGCTCCAACCTGCAGCTCGAACTGTGGATCTTCGACACCAGCAAGCGCCAGCGCACCGCGGTGACGAGCGATCGCACCGACAGCTGGAGCCCGACGTGGAGCCCGGACGGGAAGTGGCTGTGGTTCCTCTCCGACCGCCATTTCGAATCGACGGTGCAGAGCATCTGGGGTTCGCGCCAGCCCGATCCGTTCTTCGATCAGCGCACGAAGATCTATGGCGTCGCGCTGCAGAGCACGTTCCGATCGCCTTTTGATCCGGTGGACGAGCTGCATCCCGCCGAGACGAAGCCCGCGGAGAAGAAGGGCGCTGATGCGAAGGGCGGCGACGCGAAGAACGCCGCGCCGAAATCCGCGGGCGAAAAAGCGAAGCCTGCCGAGACCGCGCCGGAGCCGGTCGAGATCGCGCTCGAGGGACTCTCGAGCCGGCTGATCGAAGTCCCCACGCCACCCGGCAACCTGAGCGAGCTTTCGACCGACGGCAGCCGGCTCTACTTCCTCTCCGCCTCGACTGCGGTCGAGCCCAAGAACCAGCTCCAGTCGCTCGCGATCGGCCGCGATGGCGATCCGGCGACCACGGTGATGGAGGACGTCACCGCTTACGAGCTGTCGGGCGACGGCAAGAAGCTCCTGGTGCGGAAGAAAAACAGTCTCTACGTCTTCGACGCCGCGGGCAAGGCGCCGGCCGAACTCGACAAGGCGAGCGTGCCAACAAGGGACTGGACGTTCAGCTTCGATCCCAAGATCGAATGGCGGCAGATGTTCACCGAGGCGTGGCGACTCGAGCGCGACTATTTCTACGACCCGGCCATGCACGGTTCCGACTGGAAGGCGATCCGCGAGCGCTATCAGCCGCTCGCCGACCGGGTCACCGATCGCGCCGAACTGGCGGACGTGTTCCAGCAGATGATCGGCGAGCTGACCTCGCTCCACATGTACGTCTACGGCGGCGATCTGCGCCGCGGGCTCGATCCCGCCGATCCCGGTTCACTCGGCGCCACGCTCGAGCGCGACGACGCGGCCGGCGGCTTCAAGATCGCGCGCATCCTTCCCACCGATCCCGACTGGCCCGACGAGGCCTCGCCGCTCGCGCGCCCGGGTCTCGATGTACGCATGGGAGACGTGATCCAGTCGGTGAACGGCGAAGCCGCGCTCTCGGTGCCCGACATCCAGGCGCTGCTTCGCAACCAGAGCGAAAAGCCGGTGCTGCTCCGACTCGCGCGCGGCGGCGCCACTCACGAGGTGCTCGTGCAGCCGGTGAGCCCGAACGACGCCGCGGCGCTTCGCTACCGCTCGTGGGAGTACGAGCGCCGGATGCGCGTCGATTCGCTAGGCAACGGCCGGATCGGCTACGTCCACCTGCAGGCGATGGGGCCCGACGACATCGCGCGCTGGATCCGGGAGTACTACCCGGTATTCGATCGCGATGGCTTGATCATCGACGTGCGCCACAACAACGGCGGCAACATCGACTCGTGGATCCTCGGCAAGCTCCTCCGCCGGAATTGGTTCTACTGGCAGCCGCGCGTCGGGCGCCCGTTCGGCAACATGCCGTACGCGTTCCGCGG
>DATKAB010000030.1 GCA_035498555.1 Candidatus Sulfotelmatobacter sp. | reverse complement strand
GCATGCGCGTGCGCACCGAGCACGAGGACCACGCCAGGGAGCACGGCCGGGTGGTGGGCGCCAACATGGCGGGGGCCGAGCAGCGCTACGAGCACATTCCGATGTTCTACTCCGACCTGTTCGAGCTCGGCTGGGAGGCGGCCGGCGACCTGAGCCCGCATTATCAGACCGAGGCGGTGTGGAAGGAGGAATTCCGCGAAGGCATCGTCTACTACCTGAGCGAGGGAGTAGTGGTGGGCGTGCTGCTGTGGAACGTGTGGGGGCAGGTGGATCGCGCGCGCGAGATCATTCGAGCGCAGCAGACGATGACGAACGACCAGCGGCAGCGCGCGATTCCGTTGGGGTAGCGTGAGCGCGCCGGTGCTGACGCACCGAAGATTGGGCTCCGAGCGTCCCCGCCGACTTTCGGATGACCTGTCCGAAGACGCTCGGGCCCCAGTGCGGGCAAGCTTGCTCAGCTAGTGGCCCGCGTCGGATCCGTTCAGCAGCGCCGCAGGGGCGAGGCCCGCCTGCACGCCTTCTGTGTAGAGCTGCTGCACTCGCGAGCCGTTACCGGCGAGCTGCCAGGCGCCCATCGCTTCTCGCCGGAGGCGCAGGTCGTTCGGCGACAGTCGCAAGCAGGCCTCGAACGTGCCGGCGGCTCCCGCAAGATTCCGCTGCGCGATGCGACTGAGGCCGAGTTGCTCGAGATACGAAAGGCTCGCCGGTTCCAGCGAGACCGCGTTTTCGAAGCACTTCTCGGCAGCGGCCAGCTTGCCCTCGTGCATTCCAATCCGGCCAAGCTGACCCCAATGCCAGGCTGTCGGTCCTCCCAACGCCATGCTCTTGGAACAGGCCTGCGCGGCCTCGCTCCACTGTCCGACGCCGACTAGGGCGATCGAGCGGTACCGCTGAACCGCCGGGTCCCGGTCCCCAGCGACACCAATGTTGTCGAGACGCGCGAGGGCGTCGGCAGGCAAGCCCAACTCCAGGAGCTGCACGGCGACGTAGAGCTTCGACTCGATCTGCGGATGGTGCCGGTCGTAGACGTACAGCGCATCCCGGTAGCGGGCTGCAAATGCCGCGGAGTCGGATGCGGGCTCGGTCAGGCGATACACCGCGTAAAACCGAGTCGGATCGACTCGCTGCCAGAGGACCTGCTCGAAGCCCGGTAGCGCCAGGGCAGACTCCGCAAGCACCGCGAAGTTCGGACGCATGACTTGCTCGACACCCGAGAAGAATAGGTACTGCGCCCCGGTCGAACGCGCCCAGGCAGGAAAGCGCCAGAGCGGAATGTCGTCCGGGAAAGCGACGTACTTCATGCTGGCGTAATAAGCGACATGCGGCTTCCTCGCGACAATCGACTGACCCGAGAGCCCAAGGGACCTCAGTTCCTGGCCGGCGATTCTGGTCTCGTGAGGCGCGTTTTCCAGCATGTTGACGGCTGAGGTCGTGGCGACGGTGCCGGAGCCGCCCAACGCGAGCGCCCCCACGACGGGAACGGCAAGCGCGCGGAGCGAACGGAATTTCGATTGCATTGGGAGTGAGTTGAGTCGAAAAGCGCACCATGTCAAGGCCAGCCCCGCCGAAGCCAGGTAGAAGGGAAGCAGGTACATGCCGAAGCGCGGGTTGTAGAAAACAGCGGCAAGCACCACACCGCATGCGGCGGCGTGCACCGACCACGCGCGTGCAGTTGGGTTTCGCGCCATCAAGACCACGCCGGGAAACGCGAACACCCCAAGCAGCGGGGTGACCAGTTCGCCCCAGTCGCGCACGCGGAAGTAGACGAGATTCCACGCGACATGGGTGATCGCCCGGAGTGGAGAGAACATGAATACGTCGCGCATCGAGTGGAACTGTTTCCCGATGGTGACTTGGAAGGTGTCCCACGGCACGCCGCGGCCGTAGAGTTCCCAGGCGACGTTCAGGTAATTGCGATCAGGCGGGCTTGGGCCCACGCGCGACGCGATCACCGTCCATGCGACCATTGGAATAGCGGCGCCCAGCGCGTAGATCGCAACAGATGAAATTCGTCGTGCTCTCACGAGAAGGGTTGCGGCGGCGCAAGGAAGCAGGAACACCGCGTTCGACCGGGTCAGCACGGCGTAGCCAGCAAGGAGGCCTGCAGCCAACATTCCGAGCAGGCCTCGTCGGGCCACCACGAGCCAGGTTGAAAGCAGCATGAGGGCGACCGCGGGCGCGTCGGTTCCGGCCTCGATTGCATAGCGGACCATGATCGGGCTGAAGATCAACGCGAGCGCGGTGAACGCGCCGATGCGCTCACCGAGGCTCACCGAGGCCAGGAGGTACGCAGCCCACACTGCCAGCGCTGCGGCGATGGGACTCAGAAAGCGGGCGGCGAGCGCTGCGTCTCCGCCGAATGCCCTCGCGGCGACGGCGATCATCAGCGGGTACCCAGGGCCCTTGAACGTGTAGTGCGCAAGGTCGATGTGACCCGACATCAGCTCTTGCGCGGCGGGCACGTACTCGCCGATGAGGTCGGTTTCGGCCGTGTAGAGAGGCGTGCGGTGCCAAAGGCCGACGACGACCAGCAACAACACGGCCCAAAGCGAGACGAGCAGGGCAACGCGACTGCTTGTCAGCCTCCAGACTTGCAGACTTGGTCCTGAGGCTCTTGGATCCTCGACCGCCATTCTGCGGTTATCGGCAATTGTCTCAGTGACCTTGAAGCCTACCCTCAGATCGCGGCGACCAGACCGCGCCTACGGCGAAGGTGTCCGCCAAACTCCGAGTCAGGGTGTCGACAGCGGTGAGCCCCCCGAGCTGTGCGCCACTATGCGCGGATTCGTCTGAATATCCGAGGTGTCGCAGCGTTGCCGTTGACTGAGGCCCAAGATGTGTTATGAGCCGAGTTGCCGAAAAGTCGCGCAGCCTCTATCCGCTGTTCGGGCGAGCAGAGTTAGCCCAGATCCTTCCGGGTCTGCGGATCGAGCGCGTCGCGCAATCCGTCGCCGAGGAAGTTGAAGCACAGGAGCGTGAGCGACAGCGCGGCACCCGGGAAGAACACCAGCCACGGAAACAACACCAGCACGCGTGCGCCGTCCGACACCAGCGTCCCCCACGAAGCGTCGGGCGGCTGGACGCCGAGCCCGAGGAACGACAGGAACGCCTCCTGCAGGATCACGGCCGGCACGGTGAGCGTCGTGTAGACGATCACCGGTCCCAGCGTGTTGGGCACGATGTGCCGGAAGATGATCGCCGAGTCGCTGGCGCCCAACGCGCGCGCCGCTTCGACGAAGGTCTGGCGCTTGAGCGACAGCACTTGCCCGCGCACGATGCGCGCCATGGTCAGCCATTGCACCAGGCCGAGCGCCACGAACAGCATCACCAGGCTGCGGCTGAAGAACACCAGCAGCAGGATGACGAGAAAGATGTAGGGAAGCGAGTAGAGAATGTCGACGATGCGCATCATCACGTCGTCCAGCGCGCCGCCGCGATAGCCCGCCACCGCGCCCCAGGTGACGCCGACGATCAGGCTCACCAGGGTGCCCACCAGCCCGACCAGGAGCGAGATGCGACCGCCGTAGATCACGCGCGCCAGCGTGTCACGGCCGAGATCGTCGGTTCCGAACCAGTGCTGGAGCGAAGGCGGCGTGGCCCCGAGCCTGAGATCCTGCGCGGTGGGATCGGCGAGCCCCGGGAGCCACGCCGCCCCCGCCGCCAGCACGAACACCACCAGCAGGAACGCCGCCGACAGCACCGCGGCTCGATTGCGGGTGAGTCGGCGCCAGGCGTCGCCCCACAGGCTCGAGTGCCGCCCGGGCGCGAGCGCGAGCTGCGGGGCGGGCGCCACGTGCGCCGGAGGCGCGATGCCGATGCTCACGCCAGCTCCACGCGCGGATCGAGCCGGGTGTAGAGCAGATCCACCAGCAAATTGAGCACCATCAGAAACGTGGCGTAGAACAGCACCTCGCCGAGCACCAGGGTGTAGTCGCGGTTGAACGCGGCGTTGACGAGATAGCGCCCGAGCCCCGGCACCGCGAAGATCGATTCCACCACGATCGAGCCCATCATGATGCGCGCCGCCGCCGGGCCGAGATACGAGACCACCGGCAGGATGCCGAGTCTCAAAGCGTGCTTGAGCACCACGGCGCGCTCGCGCAGGCCCTTGGCGCGCGCGGTGCGCACGTAGTCCTGCCCCAGCACCTCGAGCATGCCGGCGCGCGTCAGGCGCGCGATGTAGGCGACGTAGGCGGTGGCGAGCGTCAGCACCGGCAGCACGCGGCTCGAGGGGCTCTCCCACAGCGCCGGGGGAAACAGGTAGAGCGTGAGCGCGAGTCCCAGCGCCAGCACCGGGCCGAGGACGAAGTTGGGGATCGAAACTCCGGCGAGCGCCAGGCCCATCGAGGCGTAGTCGGCGCGCGAATTGTGATGGACCGCCGCGAAGACGCCGATCGGGATGCCGAACAGCAGCGCCACCAGCAGCGCCCAGCCGCCCAGCTCGGCGGAGACCGGCAGCGCGTCGAGGATGATCTCGCGCACCTGACGCGAGGGAAACTTGTACGACGGGCCGAAGTCGAAGCGCACGGCGTGGGAGAGAAAACGCAGATACTGCTCGCCGAGTGGGCGATCGAGCCCGTACTTGTGGAGCAGCTGCTCCTTCACCTCGGGAGGGATCTCCTTCTCCGACTGGAACGGGCCGCCCGGCGCCTCATGCACCATGAAGAAGGCGATCGTCGCGATCGCCCACAGCGTCGGGATCATCAGCAGCACCCGGCGGGCGACAAAGTTCCAGAGGTTCAACGGGCCCCGGCCACCGGAGCGGGCTCGTGCTGCCAGTCGCGGTCGATGACGACCTCGTCGAGCGGGTGGACGTCGAGCGCGGTTTGATAGATCCCGTGGACGTAGGGCTTCATCAGCTCGTTGGTCGAGTAGTGATAGACGGGAATGAATGGCCCGTCGGCCAGCAGGAGCGACTCGGCCTGGGTGAGCACGGCCAGGCGCCGCGCCGGATCCACTTCGCGCGACGACCGGCGCAACAGCTCATCGTAGCGCGGGTCGCTCCAGCCGGTGCGGTTGTTGCCATCGCCGGTCACTCCCAGCCCGAGGAAGCTGTAGGGATCGAGGTAGTCGCCAATCCACGAACGCCTCGCGATGTCGTATTGGAGCGCGGTCGTGGCCTGGAGGAACGAACCCCATTCCTGGTTCGAGAGCTCGACGTCGATGTGCAGCTCGCGCTTCCAGATGGCCTGGAGCGCTTCGGCGATTTTGCGATGATCCTCGCTGGTGTTGAACAGGATCGCGACCCTGGGGAAGCCCTTGCCATCGGGATAGCCGGCACGCGCGAGACACTCGCGCGCCCGGGCGGGATCGAACGGCAGCGGTGGCGGATGCCGATAGCCGGGATAGCCCATCGGCGTGAAGTCGCCCCAGGGCTTGCGGCTGCCCTTGAGGAGATCGTTGGCGATCGCGTCGCGATCCACGGCGAGATTCAGCGCGCGTCGCACCCACACGTTGTCGAAAGGTTTGCGCGTCACGTTCATCGAGTAGAAATAGGTGCCCTGGTAATCCCCCGAGTGGAAGTCGGCATAGCCACGCAGGTAGGGGATGTACTGAGAGGGCATGTAACCGCTCGGGTTCCAGTCGAGCACTCCGGCTTTGTAGAGGTTCACGGCGGTGTTGAGGTCGTCCATGGTGTAGCCGATCGCTCCGTCGAGCTTGACCGCCGCGGCGTTCCAGAAGCGCGGATTGCGCCGGAACTTGAAGTACGCGTTCTGCCGCCAGGCACTGAGCAGGAAGGCGCCGTTGCCGACGATGTGCTCGGGCCGGGTCCAGCGATCCCCCCATTGCTCGATCACGCGGCGCGGCACCGGCAGGTAGGTGTAGAACTGGGTGAGGTACAGGAAGTAAGCGGTGGGATTCTCGAGCCTCACCACCAGCGTGCTGTCGTCGGGGGCGTGCACTCCGACGCTGTCCGCATCCTTCAGCCGGCCGTCGTTGAAGCGCTCGGCGTTCGCTACGGGAAAGAGCAGGCTCGAGTAGCGCGCGGCGTTGGCCGGAGTCAGCACGCGGATCCACGACCAGCGGAAGTCTTCGGCGGTCAGGCGCGAGCCGTCGCTCCACTCGAGCCCCGGCCGAAGATGAAACGTGTAGAGGCGGCCGTCGGCGCTCACCTCCCAGCGATAGGCGCAGCCGGGGCGCGGCGCCAGAGTCTTCGCATCCTCGCGAGTCAGACCCTGGAACAGCATGCGGGCGACGCGGCCGTCGGGTTGCCCGACCGCCAGCGACGGGTCGATCAGCTCGGGTTCGGCGCCGAGATTGAAGCGCAACACGTTGTCGCGGGGTGGCGTGACGTTGCCGAACCAGCGCTCGTTCGACGCCAGGCGGGCGTCTTGCGCGCGCGGCGTGCAGGCGGTGAAGAGCGCGATCAGGGCGAGCGCGAGAGCCGATTGCGTTCGGGGCATCGGCGCAAGTATAGCAGCGAGGATGCGCGTGGCCGCGCGAGTTCGTATGCTGCGCGCGATGAATACGGGGCCGATTCGGCTGCGCTCGCGCCACACCGTCGCGCCGGGCGGCGTGATGGACGCGGTGGTCACGATTTCCGGAGGCCGCATCACGGAAGTCGCCGCCGCCGATCCCAGCGCCGCGGGTGGACAGGATCTGGGCTCGCTGTGGCTCATGCCCGGCCTGGTGGACTCGCACGTTCACGTCAACGAGCCCGGCCGCGCCGAGTGGGAGGGATTCACGACCGCGACGCGCGCCGCCGCCGCCGGCGGCATCACCACGCTCGTGGACATGCCGCTCAACTCGGTGCCCCCCACCTGCGAGGTGGCGGCGCTCGCGGCCAAGCGATCGGCCGCCCGCGGGCAATGCCACGTGGACGTGGGCTTCTGGGGCGGCGTCGTTCCGGGCAACGCGCGCGAGCTGGAATCGCTGGCCGAAGCCGGCGTGCTCGGCTTCAAGTGTTTCCTCGCGCCCTCGGGTGTGGACGAGTTCACGCACGTCGGTGAGCGCGAGCTGCGTGAAGCGATGCCGATCGTGGCTCGGCTCGGGCTGCCGCTGCTGGCGCACGCCGAATCGCCGCGGGCGCTGGAAGCCGCGGCCGCGTCGGTGAAGGGGCGCGACGTCCGCGCCCACGCGACCTGGCTCGCGAGCCGGCCGGCGGCCGCCGAATGCGAGGCGATCGAGCTGCTGATCCGGCTGGCGCGCGAGACCGGCTGCCGCGTGCACGTCGTGCACCTGTCGGCGGCCGAGGCGCTGCCGATGATTCGCGAAGCGCGGCGCTCGAAGCTGCGGCTGACGATCGAGACCTGCCCGCACTACCTGTGCTTCGACGCCGAAACGATTCCCGACGGCGCGACCGAATTCAAGTGCGCGCCGCCGATCCGCGAGCGCGCCAATCGCGAAGCGCTGTGGGCCGGGCTGCGGGAGGGACTCATCGACCTGATCGCCACCGACCATTCGCCCTGTCCGCCGGCGATGAAGCAACGCGAGCGCGGTGATTTCACGGCGGCCTGGGGCGGGATCGCGTCGCTCGAATGTTCGCTGGCGGCGGTCTGGAGCGAGGCGCGCGCGCGTGGGTTCACTGCCGCCCACGTCGCCCACTGGATGAGCGCCGCGCCGGCCCGGCTCGCCGGCATCGAGTCCAGCAAAGGGGCGATCGCTCCGGGGCGCGACGCCGATCTGATCGCGTTCGATCCGGATCGATCTTGGACGGTCGAAGCGCCGCTGCTCGAGCAACGCCACAAGCTCACGCCCTATCTGGGGCGCACGCTCAAGGGCCGCGCGGTCGCGACCTGGCTGCGCGGCCAGCGCGTCGCCGAGGAAGGGGCGGCGACGGGCGCAGCACTCGGGCGACTGGTCCCCGAACCGGTGCCGGGCGGGGCGCGATTCGACCGCGCGCGCGGTGTCGGCTAGCGTCGCGAGATGAGCCCGGCCCAGGACCTCTCGGCGCGCGAGCTCTCGCGCCTCGTCGAAGGACTGTCACGCTTCTCGGCACCGGGGCCGGGCGTCACGCGATTCGTCTACGACGACGCCTGGTGCGAAGCGCAACGCTGGCTGGTCGAAGCGGCGAAGGCGCGCGGACTCGAAGCCACGCGCGACCGCGCCGGCAATCTCTATCTGCATGACGCGTCGGTTCGGCCGGGCGCGCGCGTGGTGCTCACCGGCTCGCACCTCGACACGGTCCGAAACGGGGGCCCGCTCGATGGCCCGTACGGCGCGCTCGCCGGCCTGCTGCTCGCCGCCGAGCTGCGCGGCTCGTGCGAGCCGCCGATCGTCGGGCTCGTCACCTGCGAGGAGGAAGGCAGCCGCTTTCCCGGCGCGTTTCTCGGCGCGCGGGCGATGGTGGGAGAACTCGCAATCGGCGAGCCCGGGGCCTCGCGCGACGCCGAGGGAGTGACGTGGGCCGAGGCGCTGGCGCGCGCCGCGGCCAACGGCTGCGCCGCCCCGGGCGGGCTCGACGGGAAGGCCGCCGCGCCGTTCGAGATCGCGGCGTTTCTCGAGCTGCACATCGAGCAGGGCCCGGTGCTCGAGAGCGAAAAGCTCGCGCTCGGCATCGTCGATCGCATCGCCGGCTTCCGCCGCGTGCGCGCGACCCTCACCGGCGAGACGCGTCACGCCGGAACGACGCCGATGCGCCTGCGCCACGACGCGCTGGCCGCCGCGGCCGAGTTGGCACTCGCGGCGGAGCACGCGGCGCTCGCCATGGGCGATCCCGCGGTGGCGACCGCCGGCGCGGCCAACGCCCAGCCCGGCCTCTATAATGTAGTGGCCGGATCGTGCGAATTGCGACTCGACGTCCGCCACGTCGATTCCGCGCGGCTCGAGAAGCTGGCGGGCTCGATCGAGGCCGCGGCGCGGGAGATCGCGAAGCGCCGCGGCGTGACGCTGGCGCTCGAGACGGTTTCGCGACAGGAACCGATCGCCATGTCGGACGAGTTCGTGGACGCCGCGAGCGGGCTGGCCACCGAGCGGCGCATCGCCTGCCGGCGGATGCCGAGCGGCGCCGGGCACGACGCCATGATCCTGGCCTCCGCGGGCATCCCCTCGCTGATGCTGTTCGTGCCGAGTCGCGGGGGCATCAGCCATGCGCCCGAAGAGTTCACCGAGCCCGACCAGCTCGCCGCCGGCGTCGCGTTCGCGCGCGAGCTGCTGCCGAGACTGGCGACGCTGGCTGCGCGAGGAAGCCGATGACTCTGGCGCAGCTGAATGCTCTGACCGACGCCGAAGCCCACGCCGCACTGGAGCGCTGCTGCGGATCGGCGTGCTGGGTGCGCGAGATGATGGCGGCGCGCCCGTTCAAGGATGTCCGGGCGCTCCATGCCGCGGCCGATCGAGCCTTCGCGAGGCTCGAGCGCGAGGACTGGCTGGAAGCCTTCGCTCACCATCCGATGATCGGCGACGTCGAGTCGCTGCGGGCGAAGTTCGCGAGCACGGCGGCCTGGGCCGGCGAGGAGCAGCGCGGCGCGGCGATGGCCGACGAGATGACACTGCTTTCGCTCGCCAACGAGAACCGTGCCTATCGGGATCGCTTCGGCTACATTTTCATCGTCTGCGCGACCGGCAAGACTGCGGCGCAGATGCTCGAGATGCTGCGCGAGCGCAGCGGCCACGACCCCGAGACCGAGCTCGAGGTCGCCGCCGGCGAGCAGAGGAAGATCGCGAAGCTGCGGCTGGAGAAGCTGCTGGCCGAGTCGTCGTGAGCGGAACGCGACCGCGGGAGAAAGGCCGATGAGCGGAATCACCACGCACGTGCTCGACCTGGCGCTGGGTCGCCCGGCGCGCGGCCTCGCCGTGAAGCTCGAGCTGCACACGCGCGACAAGGGCTGGGTGACGCTGTCCGATCGGAAGACCGACGACGATGGTCGGGTGCGCGACCTCCTGGCGAGCGGTGCAAAGCTCGACGCCGGCCGCTATCGCCTGACGTTCGCCACCGGAGAGTACTTCCGTGCGCGATCTCAGGACTGCTTCCATCCCGAGGCCGCGATCACGTTCGAGGTGAAGGACGGCGCGCAGCACTATCACGTGCCGCTGCTGCTGAGCCCCTACGGGTATTCGACGTATCGCGGGAGCTGAGGGCGGCGATCACCGCGCTATTCGATCCGCGCGAAGCGCACGGTGGCGCGCCGCGCGCCCTGAATGAGGCGCGCGAAGTAGAGCCCGGGCCCGAGCGACGATTCGAGTCGCACTCGATGTTCGCCCGCCTCGAGCGACCCGAGATCGCGCGACAGCACCCGCCGGCCCTGCACGTCAAGCACGTCGAGCGTGGTGCGCGCCTGCGCCGGTAGCGAGAACGACACCACCAGATCTCCTGCCGAGGGATTCGGCAGCACGCCGCGCAGCGCGAACTGCGCGCCCGGCGGCACCATGAGCCAGGTTTCGCCCGCGCTGGTCGAACCCGGGCCATCGCCGACTCGAACGCGCCACCCGATGCGCGTGCCCGGCACGAGGCCCGAGTCCAGGAACGTCGCGCGTCCCGAGCCGTCGGCGACGACCGAGGCGCGATCCATCCACCCCGATCCGGCGTTGCGCTCGATGGCGGCGCGCTCGCCCGGCGCGAGCTGCCAGACCAGACGCGCGACGCCGTCCGAGATCGAGGCCGACACCAGGCTTGCCAGTGCCGGCGTGATGCCGTCACTGGTCCAGTCGAGCACGCCGTCCGAGCGAACATGCGCCACGTAGATCTGATCGGCGGTGAGATCGCGCAGGTCCGACCAGGCGACGATCGCGCCGTCGGCCTCATCGCTGGCGATCACCGGCTCGCGCTGTGGCCCTTGCGCGGTGCAGATCGCCGCTCCGCCGGCGCTCCACAGGCGAGAACCGTCGTTGGCAAGCCGCTGGGCGTAGATGTCCCACGACGAGTTGCGGGCGTCCATCCAGGTCGCGATCACGCCGCCACTCGCGGACGCGATGAGATGCGTGAGGATCTGACTTCCGGGCGCGGTCGAGATCGGGATGCCGTTCTGCCCCCACATGGCGGTTCCGGTCGAGTCCCAGCGTTGAGCGTACGCCTTCCAGCCGCCATTCGCGGTCGAGCGGATCCATCCCAGCACGATGCCGCGAGCGCCATCGGAACCGATCTCGATCGGAACTTTCAGGCCGTCGGTCGAGTCGGCGGCGAAGCCGATCATGCTCCAGCCAGGCGGCGGGGCGCCGTCTCGATCCAGGCGCGCGATTCGGAGTGCGGCCCCGGGGTTCCAGTAGTCGCCCTCGAGCCATGCGACGCAAACGCCATCCACGCCATCGAAGCCCAGAACCGGGCCGGGCGATTCGCATACGCTGTCGCCAAGCGCCACGCCATTGCCGGACCAGTCGAGCATCATGTTCGAGAAGACGTGCAGAACGATCAGGTGACCGTCATTCATGACCCCGGCGTACACGCCGCCCGAGCCATCGCGCGCCAGCGAATGACTTCCCTGCACAGCTTTCGGCGTCGGCGCGCCGGGAATCTGGAGTCCCCAGATCGGCCCGACGCCGTCGAGCCAATGGAGCACGGCGTAGGGCTGGCCACACAGGGAGTAGGCACCGCCGCCGCCATCGCTCTCCAGGGCACATCCCAGCTGCGGGGTATAGGCGAGCGAGTAGTCGAGGCGCAGCCCTTCGAAAGGCCAATCGAGGGTGGAATCGTGAAAGCGAATCGAGTAGAGCTGGTCGTAAGACTGACGACCGTCCCGCCAGGTCGCGATCACGCCGCCCGACCCGTCGGTGCACGCGCGGATGTCGCCTCGCGAACCGCCGCCGGCGCACAACAGCAGGCTCTGCGGGCTGACGCCGCCGGCGCCGCTCACCTGGCGAGAGTAGATCGACCACGCGTCCTGCCTTCGCTCCTGCCAGAGCGTGTAGGCGCCACCGCTTCCGTCGGCCACGATCGCCGGGCCTCGCTGGCAGCGCTCCTGGCTGAACAGCGGTTTGCCGGCGCCCATTGCGGGCGAGCCGTACCCATCGACGTGTCCCATGAAGAGATCGGTTTCGAGATGGCCGAGCACGTTCAGCGTCCAGGTCACCACCACGCCGCCGGCACCATCGAGGAACGCCTGCGTCGACGGCGGGTCCGCGTGGGCATCCGTCAGCGTGGCGCCCATGGCTGGCCAGCCCGGAGCGATCGCGCCGGAAGGATCGAGCTTCACCGCGCGCAACATGGCGCCCGAGGGATCGCACCCGTAGTCGCTGCACCCCTCGACCGGCCAGATCCAGATCGAGGCACCCAGCGAGTCCACCGCGACACGCACCGAGGCCAGATCCGGCGCGGCGATCGGCGATGCAACCACGACGCCCGACGAAGGCCAGCCGGCAGCCAGCTGTCCGGTGGAGGCCACTCTCAGCGCGAGGAGCTCGGGATAGGTGTCCGCCCAGTAGACGAAGGCTCCGCCTTGCGCGTCAGTGGTGGCGGTGAGGTAGGCGTTCGCGCTGCCCTTGAGTAGGAGTGCTCCGCCGGGTCCCCAGGCGAGTGCCCCGCTGCCATCCATATGCTGGCCGAACAAGTCACCGCCGCCGGAATAGAAATGAAAGAACCCCCCCGCTCCGTCGGAAGCGTAGGCCCTCGGATACTGGAACGGGATCGAAGGATAGTCGTCCGGCACCTGAACTCCGCTCGACGGCGTCCACAGCAAGGCTCCTGAAGCGCTCACGCGCTGCGCGTAGACCGGCGCCGGTGGCGGCCCGGCCTCGAAGTGCTGCCAGATGACGGTCGCACCACCCGAACCGTCCGCGAACAACCGCAGGAATTGATCGACGCCGACGGCGCTTGAGAGCGTGACGCCATCCGCAGGCCATCCGGGCGCGGCGGTGCCGCCCGCCGAAAGATGGACAAGTCGCAACCGATTGGTGTCGGATTCCCGATCCCCGCGATCCGAGATCGCAGCGTACGCTCCGCCCGAGTCATCCGACGTGACGGCCTGAAGCTCGCGCAGCCGGCTCGATCCCGCCAGTGAAACGCCGCCCGCGTTCCATAGCCGCGCCCCGTTTCCCCCAATGCGCTGGGCGAACGGCGTCGGCGTTCCGCCTCGATAGTCGGTCCAGAACACGATCACTCCGCCGCCGCCATCCGAGATCGCCACCGGCGCGGACGCGTCCGAAGGGCCGGTGACCACCGATACTCCTGTCGCGGGCCAACCCGGTGTCAGATCGCCGTCGTTGCTGTAGTGCTGAACGATGACGTCCGGTGCCAGCTCGCTTCGCGTCTCGAGCGGATAGAGGCGGAGCGGCGCAAGTTCGCCGCCGGTGCGGTTGTCTTCGCGCACCACGAAGAAACCGCTGCCGCCGTCGGGAATCCGCGCCGGGGCGGGAGCGCCTCGCGCGGGTCCGATGTGGAGAGCCAGCGTGACAAGGGCGAGGAGGGCGCTGCGGTGCAGACGGTGTTGGAGAGAGGCGCGCATGAGAGGTCAGCCTTTCCCCCGGCAGTCCCCATTGTAGCGACGCGCCCGCGCGGGAACAATGGCATCGTACTGCCCAATGCCGCGCATCCGTGTCAATTCGAAGCGCGCGCCTGCCGACCCGCCAGCATTTTCACGAAGCTGCGGCCGCGGATCTCCTCGAGCGTGAGCCCGGTGGCGAGCGCCTCGGCTTCCGTCAGCGCCCCGCACGAGAGCCCGCGCAGGAAGAAGTTGA
>DATKAB010000029.1 GCA_035498555.1 Candidatus Sulfotelmatobacter sp. | reverse complement strand
TGGAATCTCCGGCCGCATGATCAGGGTTGTCCTCACTCGAGTTCAGGGAGCGAAACCGTGCTGACCGTTTCCGATGTCGCGAGCCGCAAGTTGGGCGAAATCCTTGCCGCGCAGGGTGAGCCCGTGGTTGGCCTTCGTGTTCACGCCATGGCGGGATGCTGCTCGGGGCCCTCGTACGGCATGTCGCTGGCGACCGAGTCGGCGCCCGGAGACTGGAGCGGCGAATTCGGCGGCGTGAAGCTGTTCGTCGACGCCGACAGTGCGCCGCTGCTCGAGGGCGCGAGCATCGACTACATCGAAAAGCCCCAGGGCGCCGGCTTCACGATCGAGAGCCCCAACGCCACCGCGCATCGCGGCGGTGGCTGCGCCTGCGGAGGTCACTGAAGTCATGCCGGCGGACATCCAGATTTTCACGCTCGAAGAGGCCAACGCGCTGGCGCGCGAGCTTCGACCGGGGCTCGTACGACTCCTCGAGCTCAAGGCCGAGCTCGATCGCGTCGAGGTGCGGATCGAGGTGCTGCGCTTGACGGTTTCCGCCGGCGGCAACGACCACAATCCCGAGGCGCAGGAGCTGGGCGAACTGCAGTGGCAGCGCGGAAAGATCGCCGGCAACATCTCGACCGAGATCCATCACATTCAGGAGACCGGCGCGCTGCTCAAGGACGTGGACCAGGGGCTGCTCGACTTCTACACCCTGGTCGGCGACCGGCTGGTCTTCCTGTGCTGGAAGCACGACGAATCCGAGATCACGCACTGGCACACGCTCGAGGCCGGATTCGCCGGCCGGCAGCCACTGACCAACATCAACGAGCTCGAGTAACGATTCACCGAAGGCTCACGCCATGACCGTCACGCTTCCACCGCTCGCTTCCGGCGCCCGGCCATTCTCGGAGTACGCGGCTCTCACCGCCGATGCGATCCGCGAGCGCACCTGGCTCGCGAAGCGCTCGCTCGGGCGTCGCGTGGTGATCCTCGGCCACCACTATCAGCGCGAGAGCGTGATGGAGTTCGCCGATCTGCGCGGCGACTCGCTCAAGCTCTCGCAGCTCGCCGCCGCGCAGGAGCGCGCCGATTTCATCGTGTTCTGCGGCGTCCACTTCATGGCCGAGTCGGCCGACGTGCTGCGCCGCCCGCACCAGACCGTGCTGCTGCCCGACCTCAAGGCCGGGTGCTCGATGGCCGACATGGCCGACCTCGAGCACGTCGAGGAGGCCTGGGACCGGCTGCTCGATCGGCACGGGGACACGATCCTCCCGGTGACCTACATGAACTCGACCGCGGCGCTCAAGGCCTTTTGCGGCCGCCACGGCGGCGTGGTCTGCACCTCGAGTAACGCGCGCGCCGTGCTGGAGTGGGCGTGGGCGCAAAAGCAGCGCGTCCTGTTCTTTCCCGATCAGCATCTCGGGCGAAACACCGCGTTCGCGATGGGCGTGCGGCTCGAAGAGATGGCGGAATGGGAGTATCGCGCGCACGATCTCGATACCGTGAATGCGCGGGCCTTCGCCGCCGACACGCGGCTGATCCTGTGGCGCGGCTGGTGCTCGGTGCACACCAAATTCCACCCCAGTCAGATCGACGAGGTGCGCGCGGCGGACCCGAACGCAAAGGTGTTGGTCCATCCCGAGTGCCCGTTCGAGGTCGTTCAGCACGCCGATCGCGTCGGCTCGACCGAGTACATCATCCGGCAGGTGGACCAGGCGCCACCCGGCACTCACTGGGCGATTGGCACCGAGATCCATCTGGTGCACCGGCTGGCGCTCGAGCACCCCGAGCAGGAGATCCATTCGCTGCAGAAGAACGTGTGTCCGTGCGCGACCATGAACCGCATCGATCCCGCACACCTGCTGTGGACGCTCGAGAATCTCGCCGAAGGGGTGGTGGTGAATCCGATCCGCGTTCCCGAGGAGGATCGCGTGCTGGCGAAAGCGGCGCTGGACCGCATGCTGTCGTTGAGCGCTGCGGCTGGTTCGACGATGTCGGGGGACTGAGCATGGGCGACGAATTCGTGATCCTCGACAACGGTGTACCCGGCGAAGAGCCCGCGCACCCTGAAATTCGCGTGCTGGGAGCCCCGCGACCCGCGGTGCCCCAGCGCCTCGAGGTGAAGCCGCGCTTCGGCGGGTGCGCCTCCGGCGCGGGCGTCGGGCTCGGCGCCGAACCCGGCGGCTTCCGGCGCCTGCCGCCGTGGCTCAAGGTCAAGTTGCCGGGAGCGGGCGAATACGCCGAGACCAAGTCTCTGCTGCGCGGCCAGCGGCTCGTCACCGTGTGCGAGGAAGCGCACTGCCCGAACCTCGGTCACTGCTGGGCGCGCGGTACCGCCACGATCATGATTCTCGGCGAGCTGTGCACGCGCCGCTGCGGATTCTGCGCGGTGTCGCCGGGGCGACCCAATGGCTACGTCGATTGGGACGAGCCGCGCCGGGTCGGCGAGACCGTCGCGGCCATGAACCTGCGCCACACCGTGATCACGTCGGTGGCGCGCGACGACCTGGCCGACGGCGGCAGCACCATCTTCGCCGCGGTGGTCCGCGAGATCCGCAAACGCTCCGACACGGTGATCGAGGTGTTGATTCCGGATTTTCGCGGAAACGCCGATGACTTGAGGCGCGTGATCGACGCCGGCCCCGAAGTGATCAATCACAACATCGAGACCGTCGAGCGCCTGCACCCGGTGGTGCGCCCAAGCGCGCGCTACGATCGTTCGCTCGAAGTGCTCCAGCGGGTGAAACAGTGGGGCGGCGGAATCAAGTCCAAGTCCGGGATCATGCTTGGACTCGGTGAGACCGACGACGAGCTGACGCAGACGCTGCGCGATCTGGTGGCGCACGGCTGCGACCTGCTCACCATCGGCCAGTACTTGCGGCCGAGTCCCAATCACCTTCCGGTGATCGAATACGTGCACCCCGACAAGTTCGCAGCCTGGGGCGAGACCGCGAAGGCGGTCGGGATCGGCAGCGTCGCCAGCGGCCCGCTGGTGCGCTCAAGCTTCCACGCCGACGAGCTGGCGGGCACGGTCCGGGCGGGAGAGAAGAGCAAAGCCGGCTAGTTCGCGCGGATTTCCGTCCGATCTACTGCGTCTTCACGATCTCCTGCCGCTTGGCCTGCACGCGCCATACCGCGCCGGAATCGTCCCGCAACTCGAGCACGACGTCGGCCTTGGTCCCGGGACTCCAGCGCGGACCCTCGGCGCCGCGGAATTCCAGCAGGGTCGCGCTGCTCGCGTCGTTCGCCGGCGCGGGCACGAAGTACCACGCCATCGATCCTACGATCACCCACGCAGCGCTCGCCTCGAGCCCCTTCGGAAGTGTCCCGCCCTTCAGGTCCGTCACGCGCAGAATCGCGGCGAGCGGCCGGCCGTCGGCCGGGCCCGGCGGCATGTAGTCGCGCCAAAGCGAGGTCGAGAGCCGGATGGTGGCGCCGCCGATCGCGACGGTCTCGGGCGCGGTCCGGACGTCCGGTGACGCCGGAATCAACGGCACGCCTGGATCGGTCGGCGACGCGTTGCGCGAACAGCTCGAGGCGAGCAGCGCGATCGCACCTGCCATCAGGATTCTTCGCATGACCTGCCTCCCTGCCGCCATTCACCCGGTCATGAGGCGGTGTGAAGTTCGCGAGCCGGAGGGGAGCCGGTGCTTCGACATCCTACACCCGAGGCGGCGGCCCGGTTCGCCCGCCGCCGCAAGTCCTTGCTAATTCACCTGCTGATCGAGCCAGGCGCGATACGCCTGCTCGTTGAATGGCCGGCCCAGAAAATCTTCGACCAGCTTGGCCGCCGGCTTGCTGCCACCGGGCTCGAGCACCGCGTGGCGGTAGCGGCCAGCGGTCACCGAATTGAGCAGGTCGGTCTTGTCGAACTGGCTGAACATGTCTTTCGCGATCACCAGCGACCACATGTACGTGTAGTAGACCGCCGAATAGCCGTCGAGATGGCCGAATGCGGTCTGGAAGTGCGTTCCCTCCACGAACGGGAAGGGCTGGTACTTCTCGGTCAACTGACGCGTGATCTCGGTGGTGTTGACCTGCGCCGGATCGCGATCGTAGTAGGTGAGCGAGGTGCGCGCGTACACCATCTGGCGCCGCACCTGCAGCGCCTTCCCGAACTCCTCCGCTCGCACCATCTTCTTCACCAGCTCGGCCGGCACCGGCTGACCGGTCTGGTAGTGACGCGCAAAGGTGGCGAGCACCTGCGGGTCGCGCATCCATTCCTCGAGCATCTGCGACGGCGCCTCGACGAAATCGCGCTCGGTGCGCACGCCGCCGACCCCCACCCACTGATGGCGGCCCGCGAACATCGCGTGCAGCAGATGGCCGAACTCATGGAAGAACGTGACCGCGTCTTCCTGCTCCATCAGCCCGGGATCGCCGGGGATGCCGCCGGGCAGGTTGCAGATCAGCGCCGATTCGGGAATCTGCCGGCCAGCGACACCGGTGCGAATCCGGAAATGCGCGGCGTGGTTGTATTTGTTGGGGCGCGGGTGCATATCGAGGTAGAAACGTCCCACTACCTTGCCGCCCTCGAGCATCTCGTAGCACTCGACCGACGGATCCCACACCGGCGCGTCCTTCACCTGGCGATAGGTGACGTTGAACATCTTGCTGGTCACGTCGAGCACGCCCTGTTTCACGCGATCGAACGGGAAGTAGGGGCGCAGCTGCTGCGCATCGAAGTCGAAGTCGGCCTTCCGCACCCGCTGCGACCACAGGCCCTGATCCCAGGCCTCCACCACTTTCGCCGTCGGCACGCTTTGCTGCTCTTTGTGAAGCAGCGTCTCGTATTCGCGCTCGGCGCCCGGCCCGGAGGCATCGACGATACGGTCGATGAAGTCCGACGCGTTCCTGGCGCTCCCCACCATCTTGTCGGCGGTGATGTAGTCGGCCCAACTGTCGTAGCCGAGCAGATGCGCCAGCCGCCAGCGCTTGGCGATCATGCTGTCGAGCACCGCCATGTTCATGGGATAGCCGCGATTGTTGTATTCCATGAACAGCTTCTTGCGCAGGTCTTCGTTCGTGGCGTAGTCGAACACCGGGTAGGCGTCCGGGTAGTCCACCGTAATCTTGATCTTGCCGTCGGCGCCGGGCTGGTGCTTCGCGATGTAGTCGGCGGGGAGTCCATCCAGCTCGGCGGCGCTGCTGACGGTCACCGAGCGCAGATCACTGCGGATGTTCCTGGCGAAACTCTGTCCGACCTCGACC